>DATNPE010000507.1:0-5449 GCA_036703355.1 Allocoleopsis sp.
CGCCGCTAGCGTTTCCGTTGTTGGCTGGCCCTGGGACTTTAACCTGTGTGATGTTGTTGATGTCTGAATCAGACTCGCTGATTGCCCATTTAAGTGTCGCGATCGGGATTGTAGCCGCAATGTTTGTGACATGGTTTATTGTGCGGCAGTCGTCCCGCATTGATCATTGGTTGGGGGCGGAAGGCGCGATCATCATCACGCAGCTTTTAGGGTTTCTGTTAGCGGCACTGGCGATCGAAATTGGTAGCTCTGGTATTCGTGACTTGTTTCTAAAGTGAGCCACAATCAGTAGGACTTGCCATCGCTGCCAAAGTACTCGCGGTAAGTGCAAATTTTGTCTCCTCGGACATCAAAAGCGATCGCTACCCGATTTTTGTAAGGCTGCCCCCGCATCATGCCTTCATCGCGAACTCAAAAACGACGGTGGTTTCGTTGCTCATGAGGCTGCTCTCGGATAGAGAGTTGTAACTAATGGCGTTGAGGTTAACTTCATTATCGTCAAAGAAAGAGTTCTCATAACCGAACGCGAGAGTACGGCTTTCGCCCTGGTGAAACCTGAGAGAATTGTTTACATTTATTTACAGTGAAAGTAAACAAATTTTAGAGGTGCCCCGTATGAACGGCACTTTGCGCGTTGGTAACCTGTTTGGCATTCCGTTTTATCTCCACCCCTCTTGGTTCTTAGTGCTGGGATTGGTGACTTGGAGTTACGGTAGTGGCTTGGCGGCTCAGTTTTCCGGTTTGGGTGGTTTGCTGCCCGTCGGACTTGGTTTAGTCACAGCTTTATTGCTCTTTGCCTCTGTGTTAGCGCACGAACTGGGTCATAGCTTTGTGGCGCTACGGCAAGGGATTGACGTGAAATCGATTACGCTGTTTCTCTTTGGTGGTCTTGCCCAGTTAGAGAAAGAGTCGGAAACCCCTGCCGAAGCCTTTTGGGTGGCGATCGCGGGTCCAGCGGTCAGTCTCGTGGTTTTTGGACTGCTGACTGCTCTTAGCTTAGTTAGCCCTGCTGCAAGTCCCCTGGCTGCCATTTTGGGATTGGTCGCCTCCATCAACTTAGCTTTAGCGCTGTTTAACCTGATTCCAGGATTGCCCCTAGATGGCGGTAATGTGCTCAAGGCGCTGGTGTGGAAGATTACCGGAAATCCTTACAAAGGAGTTGCCTTCGCCAGCCGAGTCGGTCAAATCTTTGGTTGGGTGGCGATCGCCTCTGGCTTAATTCCGCTCTTGGTCTTTGGTAGCACTGCCAACTTCTGGAACTTGCTGATTGGTTGGTTCTTGCTCCAGAATGCGGGTCGAGCCGCTCAGTATGCCACTGTGCAATCCAAGTTATCTGGATTTACGGCAGCCGATGCAGTCACCCCCAACGGTCCTGTGGTACAGGCTGATTGGACGCTACGAGAATTTGCTGACTGGTCCCTATTCCACCGGATGGCTTGGCAACGCTTCTTAGTCACGGACACCACCGGACAGTTGATGGGAGCGATCGCGCTGTCTGACCTGCAACAGTTGCCCGTAGAGCGTTGGGCCACTACTCAGGTTTGGGATGTGATGCAACCAATCAATCCCGAAACCACGATTCAGGCAGACCAACCTTTAACCGACGTGGTGAATTTGCTAGAGCAACAACAACTCTCAGCCTTACCCGTGGTGCGTGCAAATGGGGTTCTGGTTGGACTCCTAGAAAAAGCAGCGATTCTACGCCTGCTCCAGGGCAACCTCCAAGCGACACCTGCATAACTGATCAAATTTTCTCCTCTAGATTCCTAATTTCTACTTGCTTCCCTAGGCCATCTCTGCGCTCTAGGGAATTTTTGTGACTAGATTCCTGCATGAATGCCTAACGACTAAAGCGAAACTTTGACATCAGCTAATATTCAAGCGCTCTAATGGCTGGGAGTTTGAGTAAAAATGCACACACCAGGGCGTTGCGGAGTAGGGCTTGGGAAAAAACTGGGGTAGCCACATCGGCACGGTGGTGAGCCAGCCCAGAATGGTGCCAAAGATCAAGAGGGCGATCGCGACTTCGCAAAGATTAGCCATCACCTGTTCACCGCTTGGGGCTGACTGATTTGATAACTGGGTAGGTTTAGGAGTGGTGGTAGGGGCGAGTGGTGCCTCAGTTTGGGGTTTATCAAGAAGTGGTGACTCAGAAGGATTGTTTGGGGCAATCGCTTCTCCGACCACACCTCCGCAAAGGGGCAATACAATTTGGGTCAGCGGTGTTCCCAGGAAGGCTGAAGGGTGAGTTACAAAAGGCTGATCCTTTGCAAACTCCCGCTGTTTATTTGTCATGATAAAAAGTAACTCCTGAGTAATACGGACTTGGGAGAGCAGCCAGGGTTGAGTGTGGTAGCTGGACCCTGGTTGCCACCTAGAACAAATACGATCAATTCAGCGCCAGTCGTGTAGCCATCCCAGTTAGGTTGGCGAATGCACCCTGTTTGACACAACTAGCTCAGTGTTATCACCGTTTTTCTACTGTGATCTATTTTTTCGTTCGATCGGGTGATGACACACCACTAAATTCGTGACTGTAATCGTCCGGAGAAGTGATGAATCTTGAGTGAAGATGTGACTAACCTCACTCCGCCTGTGGCACCTCTCCCCACCAAAGAAGGGCAGGAGAAGTTGTTTTACTCATGGAGCCAGCTAGGTGGATTGATTCAGTCAGCAGAGGATTGGAACCTGGGCGGGTCTGAGGTAAATTTTGAATAATCCAGCGTCGTCCATCTGAGCCAGCCACCAAGATTAGGGAGAGTAGCCGATGATGAGTAACCAAAGTAACGAGCCAACTCCCACTACACCCCAATTAGCTAACTCGTTAGCCAATACCGCCACTACTCGTCTGCGGAATTGGGGCACAGTCACCGCCCTAGAAGAAGGCAAGTGCTATCGCATTAATCGAATTGAACTGCAACCAGGGCACCACATCAGCACCCAAATGCACTACCACCGCAGCGAGCATTGGATTGTGGTTTCTGGGACGGCCAAGGTGATCTGTGACGGCCAAGAAAAAATTCTGATCGAAAAGCAATCGACTTATGTGCCGATGTGTACGCCCCACCGCGTGGAGAATCCCGGCGTGATTCCACTAGTGATGATCGAAGTGCAGAACGGCGAATACCTGGGAGAAGACGACATCATCCGCTTTGGTGACGCAGAAGAAGGATAAACGGTAGCGTTCATCGGGCTTCTAGCGATTTGTTAGACTGAAATCAATAGGCTGTGTCAGTCAACTTTCTGGAAGGACGCCCGCAGATGACGTTATCGATGCCTCCGAGAACTTTACTGCTCTCTAGAGAACTCCCGAACTTAAATTACACCCCCACGCGCGATCGCTTTGACGAAACTTGGCAAGCTCCCCTCTCCACCTTGCTAGGTTTAGGCCGAGCGGCAGGGGCTGACTTTATCGAATTTTTCTTAGAGCGCACCAACTACATCAGTTGCTTGGCAGAAGACGACGGCATCAGCAGTATTGCCCCCCGCTTATCAACTGGGGCAGGTGTGCGGGTATTTCGCGGTAAAGCCGACTGCTACGTCAGCACCAACGACCTGACTTTTGCTGGCCTGAAAGCAGCGCTCGAAAAAGGCTTATCGATCTTAGGTTTACACTTGCCTGCCCCCAGCGCCTTCGTCCCCGAAATCAATTTGGAACTGCTGCGCGACTACGCCACCAAGAAAGGTAAAGAAGCTTGGCTTGGTGGTTGCAGTTCCATGCGCGAAATGGGTGAGATTCTCTTGGCTGCGAATGCTCAACTACAAACCAAGGCCACTCACGTCCAGTCTCGACGAGCCGCCTACTTCCGCGACTGGCAAGAAGTCTTGGTTGCGGCGAGTGATGGCACCTTTGCCAGAGACATTCGCCTGACCCAATCCGTCGGTTACAGCTTGCTCTGCGCCGATGGTGCCAATCGTTCCTCTATCAGTCAACGAGTTGGAGACACCAGCAATCCTGATTTCCTGCGCGGTTGGGACTACGCCACCACTGCCGAAGATGTCGCAGAATCCGCAGGTAAGATGCTCTACGCCGACTATGTGGAATCGGGCACCTACCCCATCATCATGGCGAACAAGTTTGGTGGCGTGATCTTCCACGAAGCCTGCGGCCACTTGCTTGAAACCACTCAAATTGAGCGTAAAACTACGCCCTTTATCGACAAGAAAGGCGAAAAGATTGCTCACGAAAGCTTAACCGCTTGGGATGAAGGGTTGTCTAATGATGAGTTTGGCACCATCGACATGGACGACGAAGGGATGCCCGCTCAACGGACGCTGTTGATTGAAAACGGCATCCTGAAGAACTTCTTGAGCGATCGCACAGGTTCGATCCGTACTGGGCATCCCCGCACCGGAAGTGGTCGCCGCCAAAGCTATACTCACGCGGCGGCATCCCGGATGCGGAACACTTACATTGCCCCTGGCGAGCACTCCGTTGAAGATTTGTTCGCTTCGATCGACAAGGGGATCTACTGCAAGAAGATGGGCGGCGGCAGCGTTGGTCCCACCGGACAATTTAACTTCGCAGTGGATGAAGCCTATTTGATTGAAAACGGCAAAGTTACCAAGCCCCTCAAAGGCGCAACTCTGATCGGTGAAGCCAAGGACATCATGACCAAGATCTCCATGTGCTCCCAAGATTTGGGCTTAGCAGCAGGCTTCTGCGGCTCGGTCAGTGGCAGCATTTACGTCACCGTCGGCCAACCCCACATCAAGGTCGATTCGATTACTGTAGGTGGACGTTAGTTTGGAGCCTGACCTAACCCCCAGCCCCTCTTCCCTAACAGGGAAGGGGAGTTAGATTCAAAGCCCCTCGCCTCGCAGGAGAGGGGTTTGGGGAGAGGTCTGCTAGGACTTAATCAAGATTTTTGCAAAGACATCGTTAGCCAGTAAGACTGTAATATGCCGAATATTCAAGAACTAGCGACTTACGCCAAAGAAAGCGCCACAAAACTTGGCATTCAAAAATTTGATATTTATGGTTCCTCAGTCGATGAAACCAGTGCTCAGGTAGACCAGGGTGAACCGAAGCAGGTCAAGGCATCCAATCGCTCTAGTGTCACGGTGCGAGTGTGGAATGAAGAAAATCGGGTGGGCATTACCTCGACTACAGATGTTGATCCAGCGGGTGTAGAACTGGCCCTAAAAACCGCTTACGAAGCTAGTTTCTTCGGAGCTAAAGAGCATGTGCCCGATTTTAGCCCCGAAGCCACCGCTCCAATTCCTGAAACCTCTCATGAGAAGACTCCGCAAGCACCAGTCTCGACGCTAATTGAGACGCTGGTAAAAGCAGAGAAAGAGCTGTTAGAGGCCCATCCCGCGATCGCTGGGGTTCCTTACAACGGCATGGCCCAACGGGACTTCGATCGCTTCTACCTCAACAGTGAGGGAGCACAGCGCTATGAAGGCGGTTCCTATGCTTCGGTGTATCTCTACAGCAAAACTGAGG
>DATNPE010000508.1:0-2430 GCA_036703355.1 Allocoleopsis sp.
AGCAACTCGGAGCGATCGCCACTCCAGCAAACCCATCACCTTTTGCCCATCATCTCCAGATAAGCAACAGCAGCTTCTTCAGCAGCTTCACGACGGATAACGGTTGGTGAACGTAGCGATCGATAAATTTCAATGCAGCATTTCAAGGCTAAATAGCAACTCTCTCGCTCATGCACAGCCACAGTGCCTTCCAACGCTTTGGCTAAGGCGGGTGCAAGTTGCTCAACTCTCCGAACCCCTGAAGGTTTGCATCATGCTTGCAGCAGTCCTAGAGGTCCGAGCACAGTACTACGCAGGTATGAGATGAAGTTCAGCGCCTCAAACAGTTCTCCTCGCGCCACCTTGCCAGTGCCATCACAAAACCACTGGCTCATCCACTCGCTTTCCAATATCCGCAATAGACACAAATTTGAGGTCAACATGCAGGAGCGGCGAATTGTAGAGACAGATCAATAGCCGTGGCTCACCCACATACTCACCTGTAAACGCTGCCAGTAACTCTCCTAGCGATGCAGCGATGTTGTGGCGATCGCCCATGACCTGTTCCAGGTTTTCAGGCTCTACAGCAATGATTAAATCAAGATCACTGAACTCATCCATTGAGTTCTCCGCCCAAGATCCCGCTGCCGCAACACCCACAAGTCGTTGATCCGCCATTAGACGCGGCAAGGCGTTGTGTATAAACGATTGGTGAGTGGCAAGTGCAGTGGTTGGGAACTTCATGGAGATGTTTTCAGGGAGATTAATATCTGATAATGCTATGCTCAGTTTTGCTCATGCGATCGCAATCCCACCTGACTCAACAAATACTTTAGGCGATCGCCATAAATCAAGTAAGCCCCTCCCCCAACGTTTCTCGGAAATGGGGAAGAGACATAACTGGAGCCCAAGCATCCTGGGCAGGCTAGCAGCAAGTGGTCAGATTGAGTTCAAGAATCATCTCAAACTACTGACTTGACTTCTAAACTTAATGCGCCAGCAGCATACGCCATTGCTTTCTGAACCAAATCTGCACCTGCTTTTTCGGGAGATCCTACATCAAAGGGCGGCGCGGGGTCATATTCCAGCAATAGCTGCACGATCTTGGCCATTTCCTCACCATAAAGTACTTTAGCGATCGCCAGACCGAAATCAATTCCTGCCGTGACACCCCCTCCACTCATACGATTGCGATCGCTGACCACCCGCTCGGTACTGACCTGAACCCCTGCTGCTGCCAATTGTTCACGAAACATCCAGTGTGTTGCGGAGCGATATCCTTGGAGCAATTCGGCTTTTGCCAGAAACTCCGATCCACCACAAACGGAGGTAACAAATTTTGCCATACTCCCGTGTTGCCGCAGAAATGCTAGAACCTCTGGGTCATCTACGACTGCACTTTGAGCTAAGCCACCACCAATGCAAATAATGTCTAGAGACGGACAATTGTCAAAGGTTGTATCCGGGATAATTCTCATCCCATCATCTGTTTGGATCGGGTCTAGGGTTTTCCAGATACGGTGGATGTGGATACCTGGCAGAGCACTAAATACAGTCTGTGGTCCAATGATGTCGAGCGCCGTCATACCAGGATAAAAGACTAGCCCAATGACATACTGTTGTGAGTCGCTCATGAAGTAACTTTCCTTTGGCAGTGGATATCGAATTGCTCTCTATACTAGAAATGAGAACCCGCCGTGCCTAGTCCTCGATCGAGTACTCTTTACCACCATCATGACAATTACCTTAAAGCTTTTATTTGAAGCAATCCATCAAGCCAAGGATGAGGATGGCTTGCGATCGCACTTGGCACCGAAGATTGGTGAGTACTTTGCTGCTAAGCGATCGGGAATCTTTTTCTTTGATCAACTCCTAGCCGAACGCAAACTGCAAAACGTTCTTAACATCGCCTTATACCTTGAACACAATCCCCTAGCCCGATATATTGCAGAGCGACATACACCTGTTCATGAAGGAATGGTGACTACCCCCAAGGCTTGGAAGTTAATTTGTCCTCGTCCAGATCACTGGCATGTGATGGCAGGACCCATTATTAATCATGGTCAAGTAGTAGGTTCGGTGGGATGTACCCGTGAAAAATCAATGCTTGCTTTTGGTACCCAAGATTTAGCTGATCTGAGCGCCATTTGTTTGCATCTATCCGTTTGGACTGCAACTGTGAGATACGCCCGCAGCGCAGCTTTGGCATCCCAGCATCAATTACTTAAAACCCATTCTCTTGCAGAGAAGCTACGCCAACGCTTAACATCGCGTGAGTTACAGATTGCCAACTTGGTGGCTTTGGGGCGAACCAATGCAGAAATCGGGAATGAACTTTGGATTACTGAAAATTCTGTCAAGCAGGCTTTGAAGCGAATGTTTCGTAAGTTAAAAGTTTCCTCACGCACAGAAATGGTTGCACAGCTTTCAGACACAAGGTTGCATGTGTCG
>DATNPE010000509.1:0-10818 GCA_036703355.1 Allocoleopsis sp.
GACCCCAAAGTTGGCTTGGATGGGGGTTTGCTTGTAGAGGTTGTTGAGCACCACGCGAGGGTAGGCATCGCGCTTGAGTTCAATCACGATTCTCATGCCATCGCGATCGCTCTCATCCCGGATATCAGAGATGCCTTCTAGGCGCTTCTCGTTAACCATTTCCGCGATCTTTTCGATCAGCGCTGCCTTGTTGGTTTGATAGGGCAGTTCGGTAATGACAATAGCTTCGCGATCGGGACGACCTCGATGCTCAATGGTTTCAATGCTGGCTACACCCCGCATGGTGATGGAGCCACGACCTGTCATGTAAGCTTCCCGAATCCCCGTGGTGCCTAGAACTTGACCTCCCGTGGGGAAATCAGGCCCAGGAATCAGGCGAATCAGTTCGGCATCACTGAGCTCAGGATTTTGGATGAGGGCGGTGAGGCCATCAATCAGCTCTCCCAGGTTGTGAGGAGGAATGTTGGTTGCCATCCCCACCGCAATTCCAGACGAGCCATTCAGTAGCAGTTGCGGAATCTGGGCTGGTAGGACTAAAGGTTCTTGCTGGGAACCGTCGAAGTTATCACCAAAGTCAACGGTGTCCGACTCGATGTCACGCAGCAGGGCGTTCATGGTTAGCGATTGCAGGCGACACTCGGTGTATCGCATCGCTGCGGGGGGGTCGTTGTCGATGGAGCCAAAGTTACCATGCCCGTTAATCAGGGGGGCGCGCATGGAGAAGTCTTGGGCCATGCGAACCAAGGCATCGTAAACGGCTGTATCACCGTGAGGATGGTACTTACCTAGCACTTCCCCAACCACACGAGCACATTTACGGAAGGGGCGGTCTGCGGTTAGCCCCAACTCATGCATGGCGTAGAGAATTCGACGATGAACGGGTTTCAGACCATCCCTCGCATCTGGCAGTGCCCGACCTACAATCACGCTCATGGCGTATTCCAGGTAGGACCGCGACATTTCGTTCCGCAGATCCGTTGGAACAATCCGCTCTGGGGAGGTGCTCATACAGTGAAAAAAACTCCAAAAATGCAGAATTTTGGCAATTAAAGAGAAAAAAAGCCCAAAAAATGCCGATAGACTGCTCAATAACTGCCAAATACTCTCTAAATTTTAACACATCTTGATGTTTTCTGGGTTCTGTGATATGTGAGTGTGTCTTCCGCTGGGCTGGCGATCGCCCTTGCACTGCCCTCTCCCTAGCCCTCTCCCTCGGGGCGAGGGAACAAGAAATCGGAGTGGCTTTTTTCGCCTAGATTTTGATTGAGTAAAATCGGGGGGTAGCGTGTGGTGGGTTGCTCATGGTGGCGGTAATTTACTCCGATGAGTTTTTGGAGCATAAAACTGGGCGTTTTCATCCAGAACGACCGGAACGCTTGACTGCGATCGTGGCAGCGCTCAAGGCAACTCCCTGGGCTGACCAGTTGCAGTGGCGATCGCCCACTCCCATCGACCAGCGCTCGATCCTGACCGATTTGGGTCGAGTCCATCCACCCACTTACATCGAGCAAATTCAGCAATTAGCCCAACGAGGCGGCGGCTCTTTAGACCCCGATACTTCGGTTTCTCCACGCAGCTATGACGTGGCTTTGCTTGCCGTCAGTGCTTGGCTAGATGGCGTGGATCAAGTGCTGCAAACAGGCTATCCGGCGTTTGTGTTGGCTCGGCCACCTGGACACCACGCCCTGAGTGACGGTGGCATGGGGTTTTGCTTGTTTTCTAATGCGGCGATCGCGGCTTATTACGCCTTAGAGCAACCAGGTATCAAGCGGGTGGCGATTTTGGATTGGGATGTGCATCATGGCAATGGCACTCAGGCGATCGTCGAGAAGCACCCGCAGATTGCTTATTGTTCGCTGCATGAGTCTCCCCATTATCCTGGCACAGGCTTGGCGACAGAACGGGGTTTACACAACAATGTGTTGAATTTGCCAATGCCGATGGGCAGCACAATGGCAGATTACCAACCATTGTTTGAGCAAAAAGTTCTGCCGTTTTTCCAGAGTTTTCAACCTGATTTGTTAATTGTCAGTGCTGGCTATGATGCCAATCATGACGATCCTCTATCAGGCATTTCATTAAAACCAAAAGACTATGGGATTTTTACCCAATATTGTCTTCAATTAACTCCAAAAATTGTTTTTGGTTTAGAAGGCGGATACGATTTGCCTTCCCTTTCTCAATCGGTTGTGGAAACCATCAAGAGTTGCCTGGTTACACCTACAGGAATATCACTTTAGCAACTTAGTTCTCTTAGTTTTTTAGAAATTCGTATAAAGCTTTATAAGTTACTTCTGGTGCTTCTTCAGGCAGGAAGTGACCAGAAGCGATCGCTTCCCCAAAAACATTCTCAGCTCTCTCTCGCCAAATTTCTAAAACATTATATTTACGCCCAATAATGCCTTGATTACCCCACAAAACGAGTAGAGGACAAACAATTTTTTGGTTTAAATCGGCGCGATCGTGCATTAAGTCAATCGAAGCTGCGGCGCGGTAATCTTCACAGGTGGCATGAATGGTTTCAGGCTGGCGAAAACAACGAATGTATTCTGCTAAGGCTTCGGGTGTAAAAGCTAAAAAATTTTTGCTCCAGCGTTCTAAACAGGTGCGTAAAAAGTATTCAGGATTCGCTCCAATCAAAGTTTCTGGTAAGGGATAGGGTTGAATCAGGAAAAACCAGTGATAGTAAGCTGTGGCAAATTCTTGATCAGTCGTAGTGTACAAATCGTAAGTTGGAATAATATCTAGTACCGCCAACTTTTTAACTCGTTGAGGATAGTCTAAAGCTAGGCGATGAGCCACTCTAGCTCCGCGATCGTGCCCTATTGAGTAGAAATCTTGATAACCTAACTGCTGCATGACTTCAACTTGGTCTTGCGCCATCAGTCGCTTTGAGTAATTGGCATGATTTACCCCCGCTTTGGGTTTGGCACTATCTCCATAACCTCTTAAATCGGTCAAAACCACAGTAAAGTTTTTTGCTAATTGAGGAGCAATCTTGTGCCACATCACATGGGTTTGGGGATAGCCATGTAATAGCAAGATGGGATAACCACTACCTCCTTTAAGCAGGTTGATCGTCGTACTACTGGTCTCTAGCTGTAGGTACTGAAATTGAGCAAACATTCATGTCCTCGCAGCTACTCATTTTGTTTTTCTTTATGATGTACGACTCCCAGAAATCTGTCTCTAGATTTGAGATTATGAGCGCTGGCTAAAGCTTTGATTTCTTGGCAGGAGCGATCGCCTTTAAAAATGGGCAGATAGGAGCGATCGCTATTTAGGCAATCACAAAATTTTGGGCTGTAAGCGGCGCATCATGGAACACAGTGATCGTATTGCCAGGACTCAGAGCCATAATGGTGAACAATTCTCCTGTGCGGGTGTTACCGCTGCTGGTAATGGCACGAAACAGATCAGCGCCTGTGCCAAACCCTAAGCCCACTGCCACTTGCAGGATGTCTTCCGCCGCCACAAAATCTCCAATCACATCGGCACCATTGGCCGCTCCAAACTTAAAGACATCTCTACCAGTACCGCCAAACAGAGTGTCATTGCCACCCTCACCGATTAAGAAGTCGTCGCCATCACCACCGACTAATTGGTCATTTCCTGCTTGTCCCACTAAAGTGTCAGACTCAGCTTGACCAAAGAGAATGTCGTCACCATCGCCACCATTGAGAAAGTCGCTGCCAGCATCGCCTTGAATTTGGTCATTGCCAGCTAAGCCGTCGAGATTGTCAGCAATAACGGTGCCGAAGATCAGGTCTGCCCCTGGGGTGGCGATCGCCGGGGTAAAACCTTGAGTTTGAAACCCAGCAATTTGGTAGCCAATATCCGCTAACATTGCCTGATCGATTCGGGTAATGGTTTGGCGAACCCCTGGATTAGTTGCTCCCATCAATACAGGTTGCCCCTCACTCAAGAAACCGTCTTGAATGTGGTCTAAATCTGGATCAAGTGGGATAGGTTGTCCTCCATTCACATCTCTGGCATTGGGACCGTTAAAAGCGCCTCCCTGACCTGTCGCTCTGAAAATTGGCGCGATACCAAGGCCCAACACATGACCAATTTCGTGGAGAGCCGTACTGAGAAAATCGGTTTGACCAACCGGAATATCATTTGTTGTTTCGGGAGTCTGGTCGAAAAACCAAGGAGCGGGTGCCCCATTGGAGAAAGTGGGTGCTGAGTTAAAAGAAATGCTGCCTGCCCAAGGTTCAAAGTTGGAACCACTATAGCGGTTACTAAAAACACTGCCAGCAATGTCTAAGCCGTCAAACCCACCTGCGGCCAATGCTCCTACTGCCTTACCAAAGGGGGGAGTTTGCGCTCCTACAAAAATGACCAGATCATCGATCTCCGTATCTAGGCCTACGGTTTCTATCTGACCTGTTTGAGGATTTTGTATCCCAAACTTAACGCCAGCAGGGAGATTCGCAAACTCATCCTGAATGACTGCTTCCCACTGGCTGGCCGCAGCCTCTAAGGTGGCTCGGCGCTGGGGGTCGGCAAAGAAGCCATTGGTATCAAACCGATAGTCAAACTGAATTTGGAAGCTCGGTGCAGTACCCATCCGTTTCTCTGCCTGTCCGAATGCAAGGAAATGCTCGAAGCCATCTCGAAACATACCTGCTGCGATCGCCTGAGCAACGTCAGGATACCTCGATAAGTAGTACTGGTTATCAAATTGGGGACTAGGATTTCGCCCTTCGCCATGCCCATACCTCAAGAAATGCTCGAAGGCACTGGGCAAAATGCCTGCTGCAACTGATTGGGCCACATCAGGATACTTCGACAAATAGTATTGAGTATTGAACAGAGCAATGGGCGATCGCCCTTCAAACTGGCCGTGGTGCAGAAAGTGCTGTAACCCACTCGTGACGATTCCCTGGGCGATCGCCTGTGCCACGTCGGGATAGCGATTTAAGTAATTGCTATTGCTAAACCAAAAACTTGGATCGCGCCCTTCTCGCACTCCATAGCGCTGAAAATGGTCGAAGCCGCTCGCCAATTCTTTTCTGGCAACCGCTGCTGCTACATCAGGGTTATGAGCTAGGTAAAACGATTCGTCAAAAAGGTCAACAATTGACAAGGTCATGGAAAGCACCTGCTCAGCGAAGCTCAGATGGGGTGATCCAGCTACATCGACAGACACTTCAATCGCTACATGCAGTTAGCATCAGAGCAGTAATATAACGGAGTAGCTGTGAGTTAAATCCTACACACTACTGATAATGTATCGTTTTGACTCTAGATTCAGCTCTATCCTGCTCTGAATCTTCTTTAAATCTTTAAATTCAATTCAGTGTTCGTTATTTTTCTAAGTGAGAACACTGAGGCGAATAAACCAATTTCCATTGAATTGAGGTTAAAGGCGGCATGGTAATACTCAGCCGTTTGAATTTGGCTTTGGCTACACCACGATTTGCTTTACCCTTTAGCTAAAGCAGTGATATCAACTCGCCTAAAAACCGCCACCGTTAATTGCTAAGCAAAATATAGAATTAGCGGCGATGCCAGCCATTGAGACCCAAGATGATGGCTAGCGTGCCTAGCAGTGGAGTGAACCAGTCTCCCCAACGCACAAAAAGCGTTTGAGTTTGACGACGGTAGATATTGTCTGCATGGAGCTGATAGACATTTAGCCCTGACAGCCATTGGGTTCTGCCGTGGGGATCAATGATCCCAGAATAGCCTGTGTTGGTAGCCCGTGCGACCCAGCGGTCGGTTTCGATCGCCCGCATCACATCCTGAGCATGGTGTTGCGCTGTCATGGCTGGGCTGTAGTGGGCATCGTTGGAGGCACTGAGAATAAATTGGCCTCCCTGTGCTGCTTGCCACCGGAAGTGCTCAGCAAAGGCAGATTCATAACAAATTCCCGCGATCGCTCTGCCGAAGGGCGTTTCAAAGAGCTGTCCTGTTGCCCCTGGCAGCATATGAGCATCTAGCGGCGACAGGCGATCGATCAAGCGCCCCAAAATATTCTCAAACGGAATATATTCCCCTAAAGGCACCAATTTCACTTTGTCGTAGCGACTCAAAATCTCACCGTTGCCTAGCACCGTGAATAGGCTGTTGGTAATGCTGCGTCCTTTTTGGCCAAAAGCCCCCACCCAAGCTACAACCCCGCGATCGCGTACCGCTTGATAGAAAGAACTCTGGGTTAGGTTAGATCCACTCCACAGAAACGGTAGTGCACCTTCGGGGGTGAGGACTGCGGCTACGCCCTGCTCCGCTAGCTGATTGTAGCCAGTCGTGTAGCCATCCAAAGCCCGTCGCCAACCTTGAACATCCAGCTTGATTTCGTTGGGAATATTGCCTTGAATAATGCCGATTTTTAAGGCTGCTTCTGGTGGTGAAACTAAAGCTCGACTCGCCAAATGCCAACCTGCGAGGTGGAGTCCTACAAACAGAGCGATCGCCGTCACTAAAGGCGCAATTGCTAACTTTCGCGATCGCTTGTCAGGACTCTGCCCTTGGCGCGATCGCCGGTAGCTGGCCCAAGCTTCTGCTAGCAAACCATTCACAGCTACAACCGCTGCTGTGATTGTCATTGGACCAGATAGTTGACCCAAGTGCAAAACGGCTAAATTATGAGGACTCTGCGTGTAGGAAACGGAAGTCCACCACAAAGGCCCCAAACTCCAGAGAGATTCCAAGCCGCACCAAAGCGCCACACCCACCACCAACCGAATGCCAAGCGATAACTTCGCTTTTTGGGTCAGCCATCCCCAGATAGCAGCCCAAGTTGCAACCAGAACTGCTCCCCACAAAGTCAGAAATACCCAGCAAAAAAGGGCGATCGCTAAGCTTGCCAGCCAAGGTACCCCCATCCAGGTCATGGGATGGACACCCGTAATCCAACTGATAGCCAACCCGTGATAACCAACTCCCCAAGCTAAGCCCAAAAGCAGTCGTTCTCGACGATTTTCTGGAGCCACCTGTAGGGCTAAATTCCATAAGGGAATTAGAGCGATCCAGGCTAGCGGCCAAGCATTGAGAGGGGCAGGAGTGAGCCCCATCAAGACGCCACCTGCTAAAGCAATGCTCAACCGCCACAGCTGAGAGCCCTTGAGTTCAATATTCAATATTTTCGGCATGACAAATTGGGTGTGAACGAGCCCCCACTCCCCTCATTTTAAGGAGTAACTGGGCTAGCACTCGCCTCAAGTAGAGCCTGAGCTTGATTAATACTTTCGCGCACCGATCGCGCAGAAGCTCGTAAAGCCGCTCCTTCCATCTCCGTGAGGCTGAGTTGCAATACTTCCTCAACTCCAGTACAACCGAGACGACAAGGCACACCGATAAAAATATCTTCTAAACCGTATTCGCCCTGTAGGTGAGCCGCGACCGGAAGTAATCGGGATTGATTTAATAAAACTGCTTCGACCATTAAGCAAGCCGCTGAAGCAGGGGCAAAATAAGCACTACCCGTTTTCATCAGTTCAACAATTTCGGCTCCACCGTTCCGAGTTCGCTCAATCAAGCGATCGATTGTCGGGGCATCCATGAGCTCTGTAATCGGCACCCCATTCACGGTGGAGTAACGAGGCAGCGGCACCATCAAATCGCCATGACTGCCTAAAACGGTCGCCTTGACATCAGCTGTGGAAATTCCCAATTCCATCGCAATGAAGGTTTGAAACCGTGCCGAATCAAGAATTCCTGCCATGCCCATGACTTGAGCGGCAGGTAGACCACTGGCTTGCCAAGCCAAATAAGTCATCACATCTAGGGGATTCGTCACCACAATCATCACCGTACCCGGCGAATAAGTAACGACTTGGCGAGTGACATCCAGGACAATTTTGGCGTTGATTTTCAGCAGGTCTTCCCGGCTCATGCCTGGCTTGCGTGGAATGCCAGCTGTAACCACGACCACATCGGAATTAACGGTATCCGCGTAATTATTGGTACCAAAAATCTGGCGATCGTGCCGTTCAATGCCTCGGGCTTCCATCAAGTCAAGCGCAATGCCTTGAGGACGACCTTCTAAAACATCTAACAGCACCACATCCGCCAGATTTTTTTCGGCAATCCGCTGCGCCAGAGTACTACCAACGTTACCAGCCCCAATGATGGATACCCGAGTTGGATGACAGACAGTCATAGGAAAGCTCCCAAAGACAAGCGCTATGCTGCCAGCCTAGCTCACGGGCCATCTGAGTTGGGGTGATTTGATGCGGTTACTTAACAGTTTCTAGCTGGTCGGCACGCAACCAGATATTGGGAGTGGGTACTTGACCAAATTTCACCAAAGCATAATCGCCTCGCATATCCACAACTTCCCCTTTGGTCTCAAACAGATAGGCAGGGAGGCGAGAATCGCTAGCTTGAGATTCTAGGCTGTTTTCTAATTTTTCTCGAATGGCGCGGACCAAATCACCTTTTTTGACTGCCATAGCTTGCTCTACCAAATCTTGAAACTCCTCTTCAGCATTGTAGAGCGGGGAGTCAGGTCTGTCACCGAGGCTGGCATTGCGGACAAAAGTGAGCCGAGCGGCCTGCTAGTTTCAAGCGCTCAATGGGGCGATCGCAAACTCGACAGCCTGCGCCTGTCCGGTTATAAACCCAAGCAGCTCGGCCATAGTTGCCATTCACGCCTTGGACACTGAGGAAGTTGCTGAAGGTAGTTCCTCCCGCCTCAATGCTGGTCTCTAAGACTTGAATGACAAATTGTCGGAGTCGAGCGATTTGATCTGGCGTTAAGTTTGTGCAGAGGGTTTGGGGATGAATTTGGCTGAGAAATAAAGCTTCATCGGCGTAAATATTGCCAACTCCTGCCACCAGAGTTTGATCGAGCAAGGCATTTTTAATTGGGCGACGGCGCTTCTGCAATTGCTGCGCTAAATATTCTGCTGAAAACTCTGCGGAGAAGGGTTCAGGACCGAGGGTTTGTAGTCCTGTAATGATACGCTCAGGCTGCTGTCCAGGCGGTACCCACCACATATGCCCAAATGTGCGCTGATCCACAAACCGCAGCTCGCGATCGCCCGCAAAAAATAACCGTACTCGCGTATGTTTCTGCAATGGCTCCTTCGGATCAACCCAAAGTAGCTGTCCTGTCATTCGCAGATGCACACCCAGCCAACCTGCGGGTTTTTCTGGCTGACCGCTGTTCGCTTGACTGCTAGTTTGAGTGCTGGATACAGACCGTTGTAGCTCTGCGAGTAAGTACTTGCCTCGGCGCTGCCAATGGGCGATCGCACTTTCCTTTAAGCCAGTCAAAAAATCAAGACTAGAAACTGGGTGGGCAATGGTGCGGTCTAGCAACACATCTCCACCCAGAATGGTTTGACGCAGGGTCACCTGTTGGAGACCCCGACGAACTGTTTCAACTTCAGGCAGTTCAGGCACAACCCAACCTTAGAACTCGGTTTACCCTAGCGGGAATCCGTTCCCTGGTTAGCTCCGCCTTCCACAGTTGCATTCGCTTCACCAGCTTCCGGTTTAGCAGTTTGCTTCGCGTTAGTCTTGGTGTCTTGTCCAGTTCTACGCTTAGCAGCGTCAACGGGTGTGTTGCCACCACCAGGAGCGGAAGGTACTCCTTGCTTCGCCTTAGCTTTGGGAGCTTCGACTTCTACGACTTCCTCAGCCGCAAAGTTGTTGGTATTGACCCCAGCGTAGTTAACCTTATCAAAGCGAACGATAACTGGATACTTGATACCGCTCTGGTCAATAGAGGCAACAGTGCCTACATCTTGGAACCAGAAGGATTCTTTACGGAGGATACGGACTTTAGAACCACGTTGAACCATGAGTGTCTTTTTCCTTAACTAATTTTCAACACATATGGCTAATCGATCCTCAGAGTACTACTCCAGAGGGCTTCTCGGTTCGTTCTGCTCTTTAAGTTTTATTTCTAGTCAACCCAACGCACCCGGACAAAATGGGCTGGCCGACCCCAATCATCCCGAATGGCTGTGATTCCTGCGATCGCTAAATTAAAGGGAATTGCGGTTGTCACATACTGCTGAGCCATACTGCCTAAGTCAGGTGTCAAATGAGCTGCAGTCGTAGCGGCCAATCCCAACCCCAATAGCTGCTCAATCGGTCCGCGTGGCAGGAGCCAATGAATTCCCAGCGCTAGTCCTGCGGTGAGTAACATATTGACCGATAAATTTGTGCCACAACGAGGATGAACCGCTAAGTTCCACTCACCCCCGGTAATCCGCTGCAAAGCCTGATGTACGGCTCGCCGTAGATAAACTGTATCCACTTGACCATAGAGATAAAACCCTTGATCAGTAGACATACCTCCCAATAGCTCGTTGTCTATAGACTGAACTCTAGTCACTAAGCTAGGACTAGAACGCTCCGCAGATTCACTTAACACCCATACCGTTGCATGTTCTAACGCATGCACCTGTCGTAGCATTAAAAGTTCTCTGAAACCAGGAATGAAGTTGAGTTGTTTAAGGAGATCAGTATCTTGCGTTTGGCTCGGAGCCAGGAGTTCAGCAGGCCAAAAGCTAAAAGGAAATTGGCTGTTCTCTTCAGAAGCAAAGGTAGCCATAACAACCCAACTTAACTCACCAATTTAGCAATAGCAGTCTTCCTCAACTCTAACGTTCGCCGCCAGAAACGGTTGCAAACTTTTGTTTTTCCTAATTTGTATCACCCTAAACATAAAAGAAGCCGAGCGATCGCCCAGCCTCTTAACTACAAGTCTCTGAAAGTTCGGAAGATTGTTTTTTTAGCCCTGGGAATAGTTTTACGAAAGAGCCGCACTCTTGCTATGAGTTAGCCAAGGCGCATTCAAGACCGCAGCTGTTGGGGTGCCAGTTGCTGGCTGAACTTTTTCGCCAACTCTCTTGG
>DATNPE010000510.1:0-6894 GCA_036703355.1 Allocoleopsis sp.
CACTGGTAATCCAATGCGATCGCCCATCATCATAGACAGTCACACTTTTAAGATGCCTGGTAAAGCGTGGTAAGTTTTCTAAGTTGTGCCAGAAGCGATAAAGGTCTTCTACAGATTTTTCAATGGTTACTGTTCTTTCGACTTTGATAGGTTGAGCCATCTCAATGTCCTCATTTTTAAGTGGACTGAATCTGCTCATCAAACGGTTAGCAATGCTTCAATCTCAGGATTTGCCCCTTCGGCTTATCTATAAAAACGTTGAATCGTCATGGGCACATCCGATCCGAATAGACTGAATCAACTTCTCTTGATCTACTTACCGTTTACTCTTACTCACCCAAAATCTACACACATATAGCAATCCTAAATGGATTGTAAAAAGGGGTGGGGGGCGTAGCCCCCACGCAAAGCCCCATTAAAGAATCAAAAAGGATTGCTATATAAAAGGGCTATGCTTGGAATTTCTTTGTTTGGTTGAGTCTGCCTTAAGCCTAAGATGCTAGCGCTAAATATCCTCTGCCAAAGGTTATAAGAATGTTTTGTAAGTAGATAAACGCAATTAAACTGAAGACAGTTCTCAGACGGTGCATGGATTTCGGGCGAAGCCATCTTGGATCTAATTTAATTCACCTACTGATCGGATGAACAGGAATATTTCTAACATCCTTTTTTTTGTTTTGTTCTATACTCATCTCGTTTACAACACTAGGAGTCTTTGCATCATCCTCACTGGCAACAGATCCAGTGTCCGGAATTTTGTGTAAACAGCAGAAACCGCTTTACACAAAATTCATTCGTCTCTCTCTACTGAGAGGATACACTTTATCTAGCCTAGCTAGTCTGAAATCAGACCATAGACAACCTTTCCTATCCCGGTATAGGAAATCTAGAGACAAGGTGGTTCTTAATCTCCGGATTGGGAATCATAAAATTGCAGAGTTTATTTTTTGCCGACGCAACTTGCTCACATAAGCTCTATCTGTTCTATGCGACATTGCATCAACCGAATCTGATTCGCTTATCTCCCTCTTCATGGCTTGACTGACCGTTTAAGAGAAGAGAACGCTGTCAAATTTTCCTCGGGGAGTCGGCTAGGTTGCTGATTCTGCTACGTGGAGGAGCTGGATATGACTTGTGCGGATTCTTCCTTTCAGGCTCATGAGCCGGGGGCAAATAAACCAGACCCAGTTCCAGTCCAGCTAGATCAATGCAGTCAGGATCAATGCCAACAGAGGCATCAGGGGCTCCAGCTAGCGCTCGAAGCTTGCCAACACTCGGCTCTGAAGTGGAAAGGTTTGCTGTCCACACTGGTCGAGCTGACTCCCTTACCTGTGGCTGTCACCTGTCTAGCTAGCCAGCAAGTCCTGCTGCAAAATCAGCTTGTTGTGCCTTTGTTTGGTTTGGCTCAAGGGGAAGCCTTTGATCTCATTGACGCCAGGTTCTACGCCAGTGTCACAGAACCGACTCAAATGCTGAGCCGACTTCAATCCGGGGAGCGACTCGTCAATTATGATCTCCAGCTTCAGACCGCTCATGGTGAGCTGCGGGAAACCTGGGTTTCTGCTGAAGTGGTTGAATATGGAGCGCAACTGGCTGTTCTTTGGATCTGGAGAGAGCGAGGCAAGCCCCAATCATCCCATCCCATCGTTCCATCTACTACTCCGACCGCAGCGGCAGCTCAGTTTCAAGCGATCGCACGGCAACAGGCGGCGGTGGCTGAGCTTGGTCAACAGGCATTGGCTGGGATCTCGCTAACCGAGTTGTTCAACAAGGCGGTCAGGCTGGTGGCTCAGGTCCTAGAAGTTAACCTTTGTGGCCTTTGGAAACTTCTGCCCAATGACAGCACATTGCTGCTTCAAGCGGGAATTGGGTGGCAAAGTGGGCTTGTGGGCACTGCGCTCGTAGGTACTCAAGCCCATTCTCAAATTGGCTATGCGCTGCTCACCCAAAATTCAGTGCTGGTAGAAGACCTCCAGGTGGATACTCAATTCAGCGGTCCTCCCTTATTGCACAATCACAGAGTTGTCAGTGGTATCAGCCTGCCTATTCCTGGACCAGTCCCAGCCTTCGGCGTGTTGAGTTGTTACACCACGGAGCAACGCACCTTCACTTCAGATGATGTCCACTTTTTGCAAGCGATCGCGAACGTCCTGGCGACAGCTCTTGCCCGCCACGAATCAGAGGCACGGTTACATTTGATGGAGCGGGCGATCGCAGCCAGCAGCAATGGAATTATTCTGACCGATGCGAGCCAATCGGATAATCCTATCATCTACGTTAATCCTGCCTTTGAAGCGATGACGGGATATCGAGCCGAAGAAGTGATGGGGCAAAATTGTCGCTTTTTACAAGGACCTGAGCGCGATGCCTCCGCCTTGAAACAATTGCGCTCGGCCATCCAAGCCCAACAAGAGTGTCAGGTAACCTTGCAAAATTACCGCAAAGACGGCACTGCCTTCTGGAATGAACTGTACGTCGCACCCGTCTTTGATGCCGAGGGGTACTTAACACATTTTGTGGGCATCCAAACGGACATCACCGAGCGCAGACAAGCCGAGGTAGCCCTGCGTCACCAGGAAGAACAGTATCGCCGCATTGTCGAAACGGCAACGGAAGGCATTTGGATGCTAGACGAGAACAGTCATACGAGCTATGTCAATCAACAGACGGCAACCATGCTGGGTTACAGCATTGAGGAGATGCTAGATCAGCCACTGTTCGCTTTCATGGATGATGAAGGCCAGACGCTTGCCAAACTCTATTTAGAGCGGCGGCGACAAGGGCTTTTAGAAATGCATGACTTCAAATTCTGTCACAAAGATGGAACAGCGGTGTGGGTCATGCTCTCGACCGCCCCTTTGTTGGATGAGCAAAGCAACTATATCGGGGCGTTGGGTATGCTGACAGACGTGACCGCGCGACGGCAAGCCGAAGTCGCTCTCCGTGAAAGTGAGCAACGCCTCAACGGCATTCTCCGCTCCCTCGAAGATGTGGTGTGGTCCATTTCTGCCACTTCCCAAGAAACGCTTTATGTCAATCCAGCGGCTGAACGCATCTATCATCGTAAAGTCACAGAGTTTTTTGATCACCCCAATTTGTGGCTGGAGGTGGTGCATCCAGACGATCTCAAGCGAGTTTGGGCTGCCACTCAAGCGTTACATAAGAAGAAAAAGATTGAGTTAGAGTATCGAATTCTCCACCCTGATGGCAGCGTACGTTGGCTGTATGAGCGACGGTGGGTGATTCGAGATGCGAGAGGACAAGTGGTTCGCATTGATGGCATCGCTACTGATATTACCGAACGTAAGTGGATGGAAGCGCAACTGGTGCATGATGCCTATCATGATGCTCTCACGGGGCTCCCAAATCGCTCGCTGTTCATAGACCGACTCAAGCAAGCGATCGCCCGAACTAGACGGCGTTCCCATCATGCCTTTGCCGTGCTATTTCTCGACCTGGATCGCTTCAAGGTCATCAATGATAGCTTAGGTCACTTGGTCGGCGATCAACTCCTCGTCGCGATCGCTGAGCGCTTAGCCAAATGTCTTGACCCAGCGCATACGATTGCCCGCTTAGGAGGAGATGAATTCACGATTCTGCTGGACCCCATGGAAGCGGCAAACGATGCCACCACGGTAGCAGAGCAAATTCACCAGGCTTTACAACAGCCATTCAACCTCAATGGCCATGAAGTGTTTACAACGGCGAGCATTGGTGTTGCCTTCAGTGGGACGGGCTACGTCCAGCCTGAAGAGGTGTTGCGCGATGCCGATGCAGCTCTGTATCACGCCAAAGAGCAAGGTAAAGCTCGCTTTGCTGTTTTCGACACCACGATGCATCACCAAGCGATGTCGTTGTTGCAATTAGAAATGGCCCTCCGCTGGGCGATCGAACGGCAGGAGCTACGTGTTTTCTATCAACCGATTGTTTCGTTAACCACAGGCAGAATTGTTGGCTTCGAGGCTTTAGTGCGTTGGATACATCCAGAACGGGGTCTAGTTTCTCCCGCTGAGTTTATTCCAGTTGCTGAAGAGACAGGACTGATTGTGGCAATTGGGCAGGGGGTGTTAATAGAATCCTGCCAACAGCTGAGGCAGTGGCAAACCCAGTTTCCAACTGCCTCAGCTTTGACTATTAGCGTGAACCTATCGAGCCGACAGTTTTCACAACCCGATTTAGTCGAGCAAGTCGCTCAGGTACTCCAGGAAACAGGTTTAAGTCCCCAGAGCCTGAAGCTAGAGATTACTGAAAGTGGCATTATGAACAATGCGGAATCAGCAGCGTTGCTGAGGCAACTTCAGACGCTTAAGGTGCAACTATGCATTGATGACTTTGGTACTGGCTACTCTTCCTTGAGCCGTCTTCGTCAGTTCCCCATCCATACCCTCAAGATCGATCGCTCCTTTGTCGGTACCATGCGGGAATCGGTTGAAGATGCAGAGGTGGTTCAAGCCATTATCACGTTGGCTCACAACCTGGGGATGGATGTCGTGGCGGAAGGGATTGAGACACCAGAGCAGTTGGCTCATTTAAGACGGCTGCATTGTGAGCAAGGACAGGGATACTTGTTCTCTAAGCCGCTCAATAGCCAAGCCGCAGAAGCTTTGCTGGCAGAAGGCTTTCAGTGGTGAATCTTGAGTAGCCGCATCATTCTTAGATAAACTAAAAGACCCCCAGCAGCGAACTTGATATATTCAAAAGACGATTGAGAATGGCTGGAGCCGCAATGTCTTGGCGATCGTTTGTATGGGAATAATCAATTCATTCTGTTCCCAAGATAGATGGCGTCGAATCAGGAGATGGCCATGATGAACTCGACAAATGACTGAACCAGAGAGAGAACAATGAAGATATTAATCGTCTTGACTTCTCATGATAAGCTCGGCAATACGGGTCAGAAAACTGGGTTTTGGCTGGAGGAATTTACGGCTCCTTACTACGTCTTCAAGGATGCTGGGGCAGAAGTCACTTTAGCTTCTCCCAAGGGGGGGCATCCTCCACTAGACCCCAAAAGTAATGACCCAAGTACTCAAACTGAAACAACCCTTCGCTTCAATCAGGACTCAGAAGCCCAAGCAGCTTTAGCCAACACACTACCGTTATCTAGCGTTACTGTAGAGGACTACGATGCCGTGTTTTATCCAGGCGGTCATGGTCCTTTGTGGGACTTGGTTGAAGACCGTCATTCGATCGCTTTGGTCGAAGCGATGTATGCAGCTGGAAAACCGACTGCTGCTGTTTGTCATGGCCCAGCGGTATTGTGTCGAGCTAAAGCTGCTGATGGCTCTCCCTTGGTACAAGGTAAATCTGTCACTGGCTTTTCTAACGCAGAAGAAGCAGCGGTTGAACTCACTCATATTGTTCCGTTTCTGGTAGAAGACGAGTTGAAAAAGCATGGGGGGAACTATTCAAAAGCGGACAATTGGCAACCTTATACAATCCAGGATGGGAGTTTAATTACAGGTCAAAACCCTGCTTCATCTGAAGCTACAGCCAGAGCAGTGGTACAACAACTCACAGATTAACTTTGATTCACTCACCACCCTCTGCCTGAGGTGACTTCAGCAGGCGATCTCTTGGGATGATCCAAAGGAGATAGAGATCACTTCCGGATTTGAGTTTTCGAGTTTCTCTTTGGAGGAGAACAGGAAAAACGTTTCCAGAAGACTAGAGTTGGAGTTGGTCCCCTTGGGGTTGTAAGCGTCAGCTATTGATTTAGTAATTAAAGGGGGTTACAACATCGGAGGGAGTTAAGCTGGACAGCTCTCGTCGGAGGTGCCGTCGATCGAGGATGTGTTGCACTGTGTCCCAAGCTTCTGGGGTAATCCACACCGATCGCTTCTGGCTTCTGCCTTGGCGTCGAGCCGCAGTTTGAATGCCGAGCTGCAATAAGAGTCGTCGGAAGATCCAGAGGTTGTTGGCCTGCTCTGGGTCGTCGGGGATCTTGAACCCTAACCAGCGCTTCATGTCCTGAGCATAGGTACGAGCGATCGCGCCTAGGGGTTCTAAGTCTTCATTCGTCCATTCTTGACCAGGCACTAGAAAAGGTAGCAGTCCCAGTAACACTCGAGCCACTCGTTCCCCCTCCGCTGTGGGCAAGTCGGGTATCCACAGCCCCTGCTTCCACACACTCTGCTTGGCGATCGCCTCCGTTGTTTTCTGGGCCGCCAGGACTGGATAGAGCAGCATCTCTAAGCGGGCAATTTGACCTCGGCGCTTACCCCTCTCATCAAATGTCACGAGTTCTGGAGTAACTGCTTCCACAGGAACTGCGTAAAAGTCCGCCAGTCTAGCTTTTTCTAAAGCTCGTTTTTCTTCCAAGCTCAGGACTTCTTTCGCTTCCAATGCTAATCGCTCTGTGGTACTTAATGCTGGAGCAGACGCAATTGCTTGATACTCTAGGACACGATTGTGCTGCTTAGCTTCCTGCACTCGTTGCTTGATCGGTTGCATCGCTTCTACCGCGATCGCTGCTACGGTATTTCCCTCATAGAGCAGTCGGGCTTGCAGTTGGTCTCGTAAGCGCCACATGGCTCGATTCGTGCTGGCCGTGATATTCGCCCACAAGTTCAAATGGGGGTTCTGCTCCCAATCGATCTCGGCGTCGAGCACGGGAATCAAATCTGGATGCAAACTGGAGCGAATCAAAGCTGCTTCTTGGTCAAACTTCGTCTTCAGCGATCGCTTGATCTGCCAGGGGTACTCGCTGCGGTCCACCACGGAGAAGTTTTTGCCTTGAGCGGCACACCAAACTACCCGAGGAATGGGAGCACGAACGCGACTGAGGGCTTGAGCCGCATCCGCATCTGGAATCGTGCCAAAGAAGACACCGTAAACCACTGCAAAATGATTCACTTCAATACTGACGCCAGTGGCCATCGAAGGAGTGGCAAT
>DATNPE010000511.1:0-20335 GCA_036703355.1 Allocoleopsis sp.
GCCAGCGGTGGTAGCTTAGCTCAAGAGCAGGTGGGTCAGTTCCGAGTCGTCTTCCGACCCAATGGAGTGCTGCAAGTCAGCCCCTGGGGCGGTTACAGCGCTCCGCCTAGCCCCACCTCAGAAATCACTGACTCTGCTGCGATCGAGGAACTGACTGGCAAACTCTACGACCAAATTGATAAGAATTGGAAAGAAGAGCCCGAATTTGAGAACGAACTTGTTTATCGAGTGAATCTAGCCCCTGATGGCTCGATCGCAAATTATGAGCCTGTTAATCAGCCTGGTTCTGACTACGTGCAAGACACGCCATTGCCCGCTCTCACCAAGTCAAATACAGCTTCTAGCCCAGGCAACCCAACTTCTTTAGCCCCTTTTAAGGTTGTCTTCAAGCCCAATGGCGTGCTACAGGTCAGCCCTTGGCGAGGCTACCAATAACCTACGAGCTTCTCGCAGGTATCAGACCTAAGCGATCGCCCGATTTAAGGCTGAGCCTGTGGCCCTGTCCAAATGCTATTGACAAAGCGGCCAAAAACCTGAGGGCGATCGCTGGGAGCGGCAGTTGTTTGACCTGTCACATCCACAGTCCACAACGGCCATTGGGAGTCGCCAATATTGCCTGCCCGGAACAAGGTTTGCCCTGGGTGAGCCTGACTCCAGCCCAGTAGCACCGCATTGGTGTACTGAATGCGAGTAGGAGCAACTGTGCGAGTGCGATTCGAAAGACGATCCCAAATCACGGCATAGTCTGAGGCAATATCGGAACCAAAAATCGACTCAAACTCCCTAGCTAAAAGGCGATCGCCTGCCTCCGACCAAGCGATCGGAATCAAAATCGCGATCGTCCCTGCCATTGCTGCTTCGGGCTGCGACAGTTGCGAGCCTTCCGTAGATGACAGCGGTGCAGAAGCTGCGATCGTTCGTAAGTCCCCAGCTCTCAAGTCTTCGAGAAACAAAACGCTGCTGACTCGACTTTGACTAAAGTCTGGATCGATTTGCATTTGAATCCGACTGTAGGCAGCAAAACGCCCATCGGGCGAGATCAGAGACTGACTACGGTAATACTGCGTGTGCCCAACCTTCGTGCCTGGAGATGCAGTTAAATTGGCTAGAACCCAATTCCAGGGAACAGGATAAGGGCTATTGAGTGGGTCGAGTTGAACGGTGAATGGAGGCATGGGGGAAGCGGGCTCAGGAACCGGAACAGAGTTGGGGGAGGTAGCCTCTGCCAGAGACCTTACTACCTTAGCGACCGACTGGGACTGGGCAATGGTAATGTCTGAAATTAGCAATACCCACCCCACCATCAGCAGCAAAGCGTGAAGGCACAACCGAGCTGGATGTAATATGAGTTGAAGCATTGCAAAAATGCCATAAAGCCAGCGTTCTTAGCTATCAGCAGCAACGCCTGTTGATGGAGACCCATCCTTTTAACTATGTATAGCAATGGGAACTGGGAGGAGTTTCACAATTCATCAAAGTTTTTATGCGTCGTAACTTTTCTTAGTGCAGTGCCACCAGTTCTGGCAGAAACTTCAATCAGTTCAATCGGGTCTTGGAGTTGCGATAGCATCACAAATAAATTGTTTGTAATCCTTATTGAGCCAGCGTGACTTCCGTTTCCAAAGCCAACCCTTCTCCGTCACCTCAGAGAAACTGGTCCTTCTTAGTATTTTTGTTTCGCCTCCTCCTTCTCCTCGTAGGGGGGGGATTTGCCTGGTTGCTAGGAGTGATCGTCGCGGTTTTCTATCCTGCTTCCAATCCAGAAGTACCCTTGTTTGAAAAAGCGCTGCGTCGCTCTGAAGCTTGGGTTGATGGGATCAAACAGTTGCCTCGGCCTTCCGAACAACCCAGGGTTTCGCCTCAGTCAGATGCCGCGCCTATATCCCCAACCCCTGCCGCTGCCGTCAGTCCCCTACCGACACTTACTCCTGCTCAACAACAACAGATCGCAGCTGAAGTGGCTCAACTGCAAGCCAGTGCCCAAAACTTAGGCGATCGCCTCACAGCTCTAGAAACTCAGCTAGGCACCAACCGAGCCACAGAGCCTCTAGAGAATCGCCTAGCGACCTTAACGCAACAGTTGGCCGCAGCCTCTGGCACCGCTTCACCCAGTGCAGCTCCTGCAACCCCTGCCCCACCAGCGATCGCGCCCGTTACGAATGCTATTACAATTCCTGGCACTGATCCAGGCGATCGCTTAGCTGTCACCTTACCCACTGATTTGCTCTTCAAGAGTGGTCAAGTCGGCTTAAGCCCAGAAACCCGAAACTTACTCGACACCATTGTTGCCGATCTCCGTAACTACCCCGGTGCTTCAGTTCAGGTAGCAGGGCATACCGATGACGCTGGCAAGTCAGAATCAGGGCCAGAGCTATCTTTTCAGCAGGCACAAATCGTCCAGCAATATCTTGCGAGCACCCTGGGTAAAGACTATCGGTGGGTCGTGGTAGGTTATGGCGCGGCCTATCCGCTGGCAGAAAACAATAGTGTGGCCAATCGCCAACGAAATCGGCGGATTGAAATCGTCATCGATCCCCGATAGAGTGTGGGTTCTAACCCAATTTGCTACGCAGCATGAGAGTTGTTTTCTTCGGTACGCCCCAATTCGCCGTTCCTAGCTTGGAGAAGTTGCTCAGTCATCCTGAGTTCGAGGTACTGGCAGTGGTGACCCAACCCGATAAACGTCGGGGACGCGGCAACCAGCTCACGCCTTCCCCTGTCAAGACAGTCGCTCTGGCGCACCAGCTCCCTGTTTGGCAACCCCAGCGCATCAAAAAAGATCTGGAGACACTAGAGCAACTGGCAGCTCTACAAGCGGATGCCTTTGTAGTGGTGGCCTACGGGCAAATTCTCTCTCAGCAGATTCTAGATATGCCTCGGTTGGGATGTATTAATGGGCATGGCTCCATCTTGCCGCAGTACCGAGGCGCAGCGCCGATTCAGTGGTGCCTCTATCACGGCGAAGCTGAGACAGGCATTACCACCATGCTGATGGATGCAGGCATGGACACAGGACCCATGCTGCTGAAGGCTTACACACCGATTGGCCTGCTCGATACTGCCCAGGAATTGGCCGTTAGGTTAGAGGCATTGAGTGCAGATTTGTTAGTGGAAACGCTGCTGCAGTTGGAGAGCCAAGCCGTTGAGCCGATGCCTCAAGATGCAACGCTTGCAACTTACGCGCCTCTGATTCAAAAACAGGACTATTGGCTAGATTGGTCCCGCCCTGCGATCGCCCTACATAATCAAATTCGGGGGTTTTTTCCTAACTGTGTCGCCACGTTTCGAGACACGGCTCTCAAAATTGAATCAACTTTGCCTTTGGGACCAACCTATTGGGAAGCATTGCCACCTGAATTCCAGGCCCTACAAGCAGAGTGGTCAGAGTTAACGGCCAACCATCCGACTCCTGGTTCTGTGGTTCACGTTGCTAAAGGATTGGGACCGATTGTGCAAACAGGCGATGGCTTATTGCTGCTGCGAGAGGTGAAGCTGGCAGGCAAGCGATCGCAGTCAGGTTGGGATTTTGCCAATGGCGCTCGTTTGGCGGCGGGAGAAATCTTAGGCAATGGCCAAGAGTTTTGAAGTCTAAACAGGCTCGTAGTGGCGGCAAGCCTCACAAGGCCCATCCGGGTTGACCGCGCAGCGAATCAGCTCGGAATGAGCGTTGAAGCGACAACTGACATCTCCCAATACCCAGCGTCCTGCCACTAAACTTTTCTCTGAGGGACGGGGGGCAGATTGCACATACAACGCGATCTTATGCAGCTGGTAACGTCCTGCTTTGAGCTGATAGCGGTGGTGACGCTCTAAAACCGCGTAGGTTTTGCCTGCTAAATCTAAGTAGCAACCAGGCTGAGGCGACCAATCAAGCTGGAGGTTCGCAATGGTTTGACGTGGGTGAGTAAGAATCACCTCCGTGGATAAAGTGGGTTGCTCCATGAGTCTCGCTGGGATCTAACTGACAGCTGGCTGATGCTACAGCGTTCACAAATTGATTGTGAACAGGGGGTGTGGGGGCTGCGCCCCCAGCTAGGGGTTCCACCCCTGCACCCCGTTCAAAAATCAAAGAGGATGACTGTAGAGAGATGCTAACGCATTTATCAAAAGCCACTTTTTCGGCTGAGGTTTAGTAAAAGTTTTGAGTTCATTTAATCTAGCTTTAAAGTCAAGAACCCTCAATCTCAAGCGGTGAAAGGGCGATCGCACAAAGATTCCAGGCTGGAGGTATTCGCTTTTCAATGAGTCACAGCGGTTCAGGTTGTCACATTTACTAAAAACAGCTCAAAGGTCTGGACAGAACGAAGAGCGATTTGTACCAACGGCCAACCGACTAAACAAATGAACCCTGCCCAAAGCAAGCTAATATCCAAGCCTTGACGTACCGCTAAGATAACTGTGAGCAAGCTCCAAAGTGCCAAAGCAAATTCGATAGGCGATCCCAATAAAGGAATCAGATTCAAAAAGTTGAGCGCTTGCGGTGCATAGGCAAAGCCAATCGGGATCAGCAATTCGCGGTAAGTGGGGTGACTAGAGCGCAACCATTGACCCAGCTTCCAGATCGTCAGCGTCCAGAAGTAGTAGCCTGCCACCACTGCCAACCCGTCAATCACTAGGGCCAAGCCAAGAATTGGCATTGAGGCGCGGTTGGTAATCAAGATGACGGCACTGCCCAGCATGTGAGACAAGGCGGCCAAAATCACGATCGCGCGAGCAATACCACGATTTCTCGAAGTATTCAGAGCATTTTCGTAAAATTCGGCATTCAAAGCTAGAGCATTCCAAAGGGTTTGGATTAACGTTGGCTTGTCGGCTTCGCCACTTACAGGATCACTCACAATCAATTCCTACTGCTGATGAGGGATGACAGCCTTGTGTAGGATACGGTTTCATACGAAACAACATCAACTCCTTGCCCTCCGTTCATGCTCAACTTAGTAGGCCGCATCCTTTTATGGATACGAGGCGGTAGCCTAAAACTTTTGACTCTGGCAGGAATTATTCTGCTGGTCTGGGGTACGGTTTCGCCCGTAGGGACCTTGGTGTGGTGGCTCAACGAAGGTGCTGAGAACTTAGGCTTGAAGAAAGGATCGGCCAAGCGAGCTTTACCGGGCGATCGCACTGCGGCTGCACCTCTAAACAAACCCATCAATTGCTATATCGTCTTTTTGACGGGAGTTGGAGACTTTTCTGCCAACCAACTCACTCCTGGAGAAGAATATTTTCTCAATCAGCTAGAGAAAGCTCACCCGGATTGCGTCACGGTGCGGGATGTGTTTCCCTACTCCGCTGCCAATGAAGGTTTGGGCGGACGACGGCTCTTGGCTCCGCTCTGGCGCTTTGCCGAGAATGCTGATGGTTGGTTAGGGGCAGCCGATATCCTGATCAAAATTCGTAACTTGTGGCGCTTTGCCATCTCAGCCGACGATCGCTATGGGCCTGTTTATAACCAGGGGATTGCCACAGCCATCCTCGATCGCATGAATGCTGCACACCCCATCCCACCAGCAGATCAAACGCCGCTCAAAATTATTTTGATTAGCACCAGCGGTGGCACGCAAGTCTCGATGGGCGCAGCTCACTACCTGAATCAGTGGTTAGACCCCAAAATTTTGGTGGTTTCCGTCGGTGGCGTCTTCTCTGGAACCGATGGCTTCGAGGCAGCGGACCGAATGTATCATCTGCAAGGTCAGGGAGATTGGATTGAGGACATTGGTAATATTGTTTTTCCTTCACGATGGCCTTGGACCGTTGGCTCTCCCTTTCACCAAGCCCAGCGGCAAGGTCACTACAGCGTTTACAGCACGGGTCCCCACAACCATGATGGCCCTCAGGGATACTTTGGTGAGGCGATCGCTCCAGCCAGCTCAACCCAGCTATCAGATCAGACCAAGTATGTAGACTTAACACTCCAGGTGGTGAATCAACTGCCAATCTGGGCTGACTCGCCAACGAAGCACAGCGATCCGTAACAGCAGTTAAACATTGATTGCGAAATTTCGGACTGGCTCTCATACTCAGGGGGAAGTGACTCGAATACCGCTATGTCATCACTACAGAAAATTGCTAGACGGCGTTCTGCTGCTCGTCGCAACCTCTGGTTTGAACGAGTGATGGCAATCTTAGCGTCTGCGAATCTGCTGCTCGTGCTGTTTGATGTTACTTATGTGCCGCTGCGAGATTTCTACCTGTTGCGCTTACCCCGGTTGGTTCCACCCGCTAGGCATTTAACTCAACTCTATGACCCTATCAAAGGCATTGAGCCACATCGAGATACCCAAAACTACTTGGAGGCGGTTGCAGAGCTAGAAGCCCAAGTGGCAAAAACTGGGATCAGTTCTCCAGAAGTTGAGCCTTACCTAGCACAGTTGCGCGACCTCAGCACCGAGATGATCGATGCTGATCCCTTCCGGGTCGCTGACAAAAGCGGCACGCTAGAAAAAATTAAAAATCGGATGCGCGAACACATTTACAGCCAGCGCCGCCGCGTTTCTTCTCGCGAAGCTTTCAATCGCTTTTGGAGCCAAGAACATTTACTAGCAGCAGATTGGAATCAAGAAATTGCTTTTTTTGAGCAAGAGATTCGGCCCTTAATCGCCAGCAACTATTTTCGGTCTTTGGGCGAAACCGGAGATTTTGTCAGTTATTTCTGGCGCATCGATTTGCCTTTTGTGATTATTTTTGGTGCTGAGTTTTTGGCCCGCACGTTCTACATCAGCCGCCGTCACAGTGGAGTCAGTTGGCTAGATGCAATGCTTTGGCGCTGGTATGACATCTTTCTCTGGCTACCTTTTTGGGTTTGGTTTCCAGCTTGGCGCTTGCTCCGCATTATTCCCGTCACGATTCGGCTGCACCAAGCAAGGTTAGTGGACTTCGACTTTGCGATCGCTCAAATCAACCGAGGATTCGTCGCCAATTTTGCCGAAGAACTGACTGAGGTCGTCGTGATTCGGGTGATCAATCAATTGCAAGGCTCGATTCAGCGGGGAGAGGTGACTCAGTGGCTGCTGCGTCCCCCCAGCGCTCGTGCTTATATTGACCTCAACAACACCAACGAAGTAGAAGCGATCGCCACCCTGCTCGTCAAACTCGTCGTCTATGAAGTACTACCCAAAGTTCAGCCTGACCTCGAAGCGATTCTGCGTCACAGTGTAGACAGTGGTTTGCGACAATTACCGCTTTACCAAGGCTTACAGCAGGTGCCAGGGCTGCGCGACCTGCCCAATCAACTGGCTGATCAGGTGGTCACAAACGTCACTCAAACCGCCTATCAAGCTTTGGTTGCAGCCTTGGAAGATCCTGTCGGCGCACAGCTCTCTAGCCAACTAGTTCAACATTTTACCGAAGCTTTAGGGTCAGAAGTGCAAAGTCAGCAAACGCTGCAAAGACTGCAAGGACTACTCTCTGATCTCCTAGAAGAAGTGAAGATCAACTATGTGCAACGGCTCTCCGAAGAGGATATAGAAGGAGTCTTGGAACAAACCCACAAATTACATCAAATCGTTAAACAGTAGCCAGCCCTTGAAGCTGTAAACCGTTCTGGGTCATACCCGCTGGGGAATTATCTTGGGATCTGTATCCATCTGCCTATTCCAAATTGGGTGCGCTAAACTATAATCGTGTGGGCTTGGAGCAATCCAAGGCCAAGCGGTGATTTCATGAAAGTAGCTATTTCATGGGAAGTGGGTCGGTGCCCACTTTTTTTATTGATAGGGTTTGTGATGCATCTCGTGGCGTTTGAGATGGCATCAAATTCAACCACTGGGTAGCTTTACCATCACAAATCAAACTCTACAACCGCTAGCTGTAGAGCAGGCCGAAATGATAGTTGGATATCGGCAAAGGAGATACAACAATGGCTCACCCTTTGATCCCACAAATTATTGAAATTGCAACCCCCGTTGCCACAGATTTGGGATTGGATGTGGTTGGGGCTGTGTTTCACACTAACCAAAGCCCTCCGGTTTTGCGCGTAGACATCCGCAATCTTCAAGAAGATACCGGACTGGATGACTGTGAGCGGATGAGCCGAGCCTTAGAAGCAGCCTTAGATCAAGCTGATATTATTCCAGATGCCTATGTGTTGGAAGTATCGAGCCCTGGCATTTCTCGGTCGCTCACCAGCGATCGCGAGTTCATTTCATTTAAAGGGTTTGCTGTCATTGTCAGCACTTCAGAGCCTTACGAAGGGCACAAAGAGTGGAAAGGGCAACTAGTGCGGCGCGATGACACAGCGGTTTACATCAACCAAAAAGGACGAGCGATCGCGATTCCCCAAGCTTTGATTACGAGAGTGCAACTGGATGAGCAGCGTTAGTTTTGACGACTCATCAGGGATCAAGCCGCAACTGAGCTAGCGCCCATGTTCAGCTATTTCTACCTAGTCAGCAGTTAATTTCTAACGATCAGACTGCTTCATTTAATCTTTCATAACTACGGAGGTGTTACTGATATGTCTATGGTTCCTCTGCCTGGACTTAAAGCCATGATCGACAGCATTAGCCAGGAGCGTAATCTCCCCAAACATGCGGTGCAAGCAGCACTGCGGGAAGCATTACTCAAAGGCTATGAACGCTATCGACGCACTCAGCGCCTCGACCATACCAATTTTGATGAAGAATACTTCGACAACTTTGAAGTTGAACTAGACATTGAAGAAGAAGGCTTCCGAGTTCTATCTACCAAAACCATTGCCGAAGAAGTCAGCAATCCAGACCACCAAATTGCGCTGGCAGAAGTGCAAGAAGTAGCAGCAGAAGCCCAACTCGGTGATACCGTCATCTTGGATGTCACCCCCGACCAAGGGGAGTTCGGACGGATGGCGGCGATTCAAACCAAGCAAGTTTTAGCCCAAAAGCTCCGGGATCAACAGCGCAAGTTAGTTCAAGAAGAATTCCAAGACCTGGAAAGCACCGTTCTACAAGCCAGAGTCCTGCGGTTCGAGCGCCAGTCAGTGATTATGGCAGTCAGCAGCGGCTTTGGACAACCAGAAGTCGAAGCGGAATTACCCAAGCGCGAACAACTGCCCAATGACAACTACCGAGCCAATGCCACCTTCAAGGTTTATCTCAAGCGCGTATCCGAAGGTTCCCATCGCGGCCCTCAACTGATCGTTTCCAGAGCGGACGCGGGCTTGGTGGTGTACCTATTCGCCAATGAAGTGCCAGAAATTGAAGATGAGGTGGTCCGCATCGTGGCAGTAGCCCGCGAAGCCAATCCGCCTTCTCGCTACGTCGGCCCTCGCACCAAGATTGCTGTAGATACCCTGGAACGCGATGTTGATCCCGTCGGCGCTTGCATTGGGGCTAGAGGTTCCCGCATTCAAGTCGTCGTCAACGAGCTACGCGGCGAAAAGATTGATGTCATTCGTTGGTCTCCTGACCCCGCAACTTACATTGCCAATGCTTTGAGTCCCGCGCGGGTCGATGAAGTCCGCCTGGTTGATCCCGAAGAGCGTCAAGCCCATGTGCTCGTGGCTGAAGATCAACTCAGCTTGGCGATCGGGAAAGAAGGCCAAAATGTGCGACTTGCAGCTCGCCTCACCGGATGGAAGATCGACATCAAGGACATTGCCAAGTACGACTACGAAGCCGAAAACCGCAAGATTGAAGCCTTGGCAGAAGCGCGACAACAGTTTAAGGCAACTGAGTACGAAGACGACTATGACGACGAAGACTATCTAGAGGAAGACTACGAGGAAGAGTCTGTCGCAGTCAACGCCGCAGCGGGCGAGGATGTAGAACCTGAGGTCGATGCAGAAGAGGCCGTTCCTGAGGAGCACTCCCTCTAGTCGCTTTACCGCCCAGCTAATTCAAAGCGTTACCAGGCAGCTAGAAGCGCCATGATCGCCATCTGTCGTCAATCAACATGAAGCCTAACTACCGCCGATGCGCTAGCTGCCGTACAGTCAGACTCAAAGAAGAGTTTTGGCGCATTGTGCGGGTTTATCCCTCGCAAACGGTACAATTGGATCAGGGAATGGGACGCTCTGCTTACCTATGCCCCACAGCTGAGTGTTTACAGGCAGCTCAGAAAAAAAATCGATTGGGGCGATCGCTCAAAGCCTTCGTTCCGCCTGAGTTATATCAAACCTTAGAGGAGCGTTTGGCAAAACCAAGTGTCGTCAATGGACTAAAACCAAATCGCGCTCTAGAATGAGGGAGTGGCAAATCCTCACTCTCCGAATAGGATTTAGCATGAAAGTTGAGCTTGTAGGAGCATAATGACGGTACATTCTGGAACTGACAATCAAAATGCAGTGGTAAAGAAAGCCTGCCAGCAGCCTAGTGAGCAACGGACACAGGCTGCGATTTACTTGCTGAGATCAATTTAGAAAAGTTGAAACCAGGCGAGGATTAGTCAAACCCAGAATTACAGGTTAATGAAGTCGCTAACAAGCAGCACCAAGGCGGCAACTTCGGCGACCTGCAAACCTACAAAGATTCATGCAAGATTTTAAACTAGCAAGCTGTTTACAGGCTCAAAATAGCCGTTTGTCTTCGGAAAAACACTCCCAAAGCAGAGTGCAGCTTTTCTCGTTTAAAGTTAAAAGAGGAAACGACGTTTAATATTCAATTACGTCAGCAGATCAACCAATTGTAGTTAGTTTGCAAAACAGTAGGCCACTATGTGACACATTCAAGAGGGAAGAGTGGATGAATAACGGCAAAGTTAGAATTTACGAACTATCAAAGGAATTAAATTTGGATAACAGGGATATACTAGCCGTTTGCGAACAGCTAAATATTTCAGTTAAGAGTCATAGCAGCACGATCACAGAAGATGAGGCTGAGCGCATCCGTGCTGCTGCTGTGAAATATGCAGCCAGCCACTCCTCTCCTCCGAAGCCCGCCTCAGCCAGCCACGGTGCCAATGCTCAGGCTCGAGACACTGCCCAAGCGGCTGGTCGGAAGCCACAAATTTTAGAAATTCGTAGACCGAAAACGATTAGTCCCAACTCACAACCCACTGATGATGGGGATGAAACAGTTCCCCAAGCAGCCAAACCTACTCCTCAACCTCCTATCAATCAACCCTTGCAAACTCCTGTAAAACCAGCGGCACCAAGCCGCCCTGTTCGTTCTGCACCTGAACGCCCAACTCCTGAAACTGTGGCTCCTACTGCCTCAACTGTGAGTCCAGAAACTACTGTTGAAGTTCCCACGACATCCACTGTGTCTGAAAAACCTCAAGTCAAACGGCCTCCCAGCCCAGCGGAAGAGTCTGCCCCTAGACAAAGGGCTAGCCATCAACCCATTGAGCAACCCCAACTTGTGGGTCCACCTTCTCGGCCTGCACCTCCCTCAGCCAATCGGCCTCAGAGTAGTGCTGCGAATCGTATTATCTTGAAGCGCGATCGCCCTGAACGTCCAGAACACTCTGACGGCGGTGCTCCATCGTCAGGTCGCCCTGGTGAATCCAGAGGGGGCCAACCTCCAGAGAGACGCGGCGAAGCCCCAGAACGTCAACGGGAACGCCCCGTAGCAGGGGGAGATCACGAAGAGCGTCGGCCTCAGCCTGTCGTTGAGTTGAAGCGTCCTGCCAGCCCTGCTCGCCCTGTTCGCCCCACGCTACCTCGCGACGGTCAACCTGCTGCCAGTGGCGATCGCTCAGGTCCTGGCTTCCAGGTAGAGCGTCCCGAAGCATCTGTGACTGCGGGTCCCATTGATGAACTACGTCGTCCTACCCTGCCTCGCAACCTGAAGAAAGGGAAGAGCTGGGAAGAGGAAGAGGAAGAAAGTGCAGAAAGCTTGAAAGCGAAGGCTGGCCCCAAAACCAAGCGACGAGTCCAGCCTGTACTCGATGACGAGGACATCGAAATCGAAGACCTCGACATCATTGATGATGAAGATGACTTTGAAGAAGACGACGAGAACGCACCTGTTCAAGTCAGCCTCTCCTTGGCTCGTCCTGCGAAGCCTAAATCTCGCCCTGGACAAGTCAAGCCCGTTGCCATCACTCCAGCGGCACCCAAGAGCAGAAAATCTAGCCCTCGCGATCGCCGCGATCGTCGGGAGCAAGAGGCCAAGGTCGAGCGTCCCACCAAGATCACCCTGACCACAGGGTTAACGGTGCAAGAGCTGGCTTCCCTCCTATTCGTACCAGAAACCGAAATTATTCGGGCACTCTTCTTCAAAGGGATTGCGGCCAACATCAACCAAACCCTCGACGTTCCCACTGCCAGCATGATTGCTCAGGAAATGGAAGTGGAAGTTGAGATGGCTGAGAAAGAGGCCGAAGCTCGCAAAGTTACTGAAATGCTGGATGCAGCAGATTTGGAACTCTTGCAGCGGCGTCCTCCAGTGGTCACCATTATGGGTCACGTAGACCACGGGAAAACTACCCTACTCGACTCCATCCGCAAAACCAAAGTGGCACAGGGCGAAGCAGGCGGTATTACCCAACATATTGGTGCTTACCATGTGGACGTTCCCCACGAAGGGAATGTGCAACAAGTGGTATTCCTAGACACGCCAGGTCACGAAGCGTTCACCGCCATGCGGGCGCGGGGTGCTAGAGTCACCGATATTGCGATTCTGGTTGTCGCTGCGGATGATGGTGTACGGCCTCAAACCATTGAAGCCATCAGCCACGCGAAAGCCGCTGAAGTACCTATTATTGTGGCCATCAACAAGATTGACAAAGAAGGGGCTCAGCCCGATCGCGTCAAGAATGAGTTGATGAACTACGACCTCGTACCAGAAGAGTACGGTGGCGACACCATCATGGTTCCGGTTAGCGCCATCAAAGGTGAAAACCTTGACACCCTGCTAGAAATGATTCTGCTGGTGTCTGAAGTCGAAGACCTCTATGCCAACCCCGATCGCCCTGCGAGAGGCACAGTCATTGAAGCTCACCTCGATAAAGCTCGTGGCCCTGTGGCATCGCTGCTGATCCAGAACGGCACGCTGCGAGTGGGAGACACCATTGTGGCAGGTTCTGCTCTGGGCAAAGTCCGAGCCATGGTGGACGATCGCGGTCATCGGGTTGAGGCAGCCAGCCCATCCTTCGCGGTGGAAATCCTCGGTCTCGGTGATGTTCCCGCTGCGGGTGACGAATTTGAAGTCTTCCAGGATGAGAAAGAAGCCAGATCGGTGGCCTCCGCTAAGACCGATCAGCAACGGCAATCTCGTCTACAGCAGCAAGCGCTCGCAGCTCGTCGAATTACCCTCAACTCCTTGTCTGCCAAGGCTCAAGAAGGTGAGCTGAAGGAACTCAACTTGATCCTGAAGGCCGACGTACAAGGTTCTGTGGAGGCCATTCTGGGATCGCTGCAACAACTGCCCCAAAACGAAGTGCAAGTTCGCGTGCTGTTGTCTGCGCCCGGAGAAATCACTGAAACTGACGTTGACCTCGCATCCGCTAGCTCTGCCGTTATTCTTGGCTTCAACACCACTCTGGCCAGTGGCGCCCGACAAGCTGCTGATGCCGCAGGGGTTGACATCCGCGAATACAACATCATCTACAAGCTCTTAGATGATATTCAAGGCGCAATGGAAGGTCTCTTAGAACCAGAAATGGTGGAAGAGCCTCTGGGCCAAGTAGAAGTTCGCGCAGTCTTCCCCGTGGGCAGAGGTGCCGTTGCAGGTTGCTATGTCCTCTCTGGTAAAGCGATTCGTAACTGTAATGCACGGGTTCGTCGAGCGGGCAATGTCATTCATGAAGGTGTGCTCGACTCGCTGAAGCGAATGAAAGAAGACGCGAAGGAAGTCAATGCTGGCTACGAATGCGGTATCGGCATGAGCAGCTTCCATGACTGGGCTGAAGGAGACATCATTGAAACCTTCCGCATGGTGACGAAGCGTCGTACCCTGTCGGCCAGCTAAAATTTGACCTTGCCCATCTAATTGGGTGAAGAACTGATCACGATTGAAGGAGGAGCACTTTGTGGCTGCCTCCTTATTTTTTGGTGGCTCGCGAGATTCACAAAATCTCTCCCTTATACTGGGCTTGATTATCGCTATTGCAGCTAACCACTATGCGCTCTTTTTGGTCAGAACCTTACTTGTGGGTTCATGCGGCTGGCGTTGCAGTCCTGCCGATTTTTCTGGAGCTTTGCTTACTCGGATTTGCCGTAGGAGATCCCATCTTGCCTGCGGGGGTAGAAGTCGGCTTAGTCGCAGTCACTGGTATTGCTCCTCTTCTATGGATGCAACTCTTTCGACCGTTCTACATTTTTAGCCTTGTAGTGTTCGTGCTAAAACCAGAAAAATTAACGGTGGATCAGCGTCGCATCCTCACCTTGTTTAAGATGCAAGAAAGCCGTGTGTTGGCTGCTGTCACGCCAGTCTTCTTAGTAGGCGTTTTGTGGCAACTGTATCGAGTGTCACCTGTGGCAGCTAGTGTGGCTCCATTACCAGCAACTTGGCGAGTGGCAGGCTTATTACTAGCCGCGATCGCCTTTCTAGCTTGTAACTTATTCTTACAAGTACCCGTCAGCGTGGCACGGATTCTGTTACTCAGCGAAACCGAGTTTGCCGCAACAGAGCCTTTTCCGACGGACAAAATCTTACAAAGCTTTACGCTTTCTGGGATCAAAGTTAATCAAATTTTGCCACCGATATCGTCTGCAATAGAACCTTACAGAGCGATCGCCGCCAATGACACGACAACTGCTATACCTTTAGTAGACTCTGACGATGCCCATCCTGACGTGAATCCTAGCCCTTCCGAAGGAAATGATCGCTAAAACCCTTGGGTTAGGGGAGATAGTGTCGTTTGCAGCACACCGCCATCAGATGACTTCGCTATCCTAAGAAAAGGAAAAGGCGAATAGAACAGTTTGATTCGTCTGAGTTCTGCTGTGTTTAGTACTTTCTTGAGGTACCTATGGGTAATTCTGCGTTTTCCTTTGGTGATCCCCCCCGCTCCCCTTCAGCAACGTCTAATCTCTCAAGCCGCTTCTCTCCAGACCCAGAAATCTGGAATAATCTCAAACAAGCGATCGCCGGAAGTTCTGGCTTTCAGCGCTGGCAGTTAGAAGGTCGAGCAGACGAGAATTTGGCAACGCTGAGCCTGGATCATCGAGTGCAGCGTTATCTACGCGAAACCTTGGAAACTCTAGCTTACTAAATGCCTAAAATCAGCGGCCTCGATTTAGCAAATTCCCTAGGCGATCGCTAAGCCGACTTAGTTGGCGGAAAGCTTCTACCAGGCGATCGCCTTCGACTTCAACCTCTTGAGTTGGATAATTTTGCAGTACTTCTATCAACGTCAGCTCACCATCCCGCTGGGCCGAAAGGCTGATCGCCGCCCGCAGTGCTTGTCGATTTGCTTGATTAGAGGGCGTATGAATTGCTTGGCTCATCTGATCGAGCACAGCATTGCCGACCCAACTATTTAAAACTCGATCGAGTAGGAGAGGATTGACCTTAACTACTTGAGTTAAAGGCTGACGAATGTCTTGGGGCTCTTTTCCTGCCAATTTCAAGTAAGCAGCCAGGGCAGGAGAGGGAATACCTGTTTCTGTCAGCCTCGTTAATTCTCGTACAGATATTTTTTCTCTCAAAACCTTATATTTGAGGACAACCTGCTCAGCCGCGATCGCATTCGAGCTATTGAGCAGCATTCCAGTCATCAGAACTAGTGCTAGCGCCCGTCGCCATCCTGGTATTCGTAGGATCATTAGGAATCTTAAGTGCAGTGATTGCGGTTTATTGAAAGACGACGGTAAACGAGCGCCATTGGTTTCTGTATCCACCATAAAACGGCATTTTCGCGATCGCGCCCCTCTATTGATAGAACCGTCTCTCTGACTAGCACACTCGCCATCTAATAGCAATTCCGTCAGTAAGGATGGTCAGAATTTATAGTTTGCCACCTAATAGTTGTTAAGATTAGTGCGATTTTTTGAGAGCCAAAACAGTGGGGAACCCCTAGCAGCCCCAGCTTGTCGTTTAGGCCAGTTGATCGATTTTAATCCTAAAATTTTGAGAGAAATCCTCAACTTACAGGTATCTTTTTGTAGGAGTTAGAGGCAGCTGGCAAGTTCCAGAGCACTTTGCTGTCCCCAGCACTCTATTTAAGAGTTGAATTTATCCTACTTTCCGCCATCACCCTATTTGATATTGTCTGAGAGCGATAATGATGACACATCAGGGTTCTCTGATTCAGCAACCCGCTATTAATAAGACCCATACCCCACCAAAAGCGATCGCCCCCCTTCGGGTTAGCCTAGCTGCCGTAATGCTGTGGGTTGGCAGTGCATCGACGTTACCTGCCGTAGCCAATGATGCCAGTCCTGCCAGTCGTAGCACCCCCCCTGCCTTGCAAGTGGCTCAAATTCCTGCTGGTGCAACTGTTCTCTATGTCAACTCGGCTTTAGGTAGCGATAGCGCTGGTGCGGGTACCAGTGAGGGTGCCCCCTTTCGCACTCTTACTTACGCTTTACAACAAGCAAAGCCGAATACGGTCATTCAAATTGCCCCTGGGAGCTATACCAAGGACAATGGCGAAGTTTTTCCTCTGGTGGTGCGGCCAGAAGTCATCTTACGGGGAGATGAAGCCAACAAAGGACAAACTGTTTTGGTCATTGGCAGCGGTCCTTATGTTAGCCCTACCTTTGCATCTCAAAACGTGACCATTCGAGCAGAGAAAGAGAGCGAAATCCGGGGCCTCACGGTCACCAACCCGATGACTCGCGGCACGGCACTTTGGGTAGAGTCCAGCAACCCTGAGATTCGCAACAATACCTTTTCTAATAGCTTACGGGACGGCATTTTCGTCTCTGGAACAGGAGCTCCCCTGATCGCAGATAACGTTTTTCTTCAAAACAAAGGGAATGGCGTTTCTGTCGCTCGGGCAGCTCAAGGTGAAATTCGCGGTAACTTGTTTCAAAATACGGGATTTGGTATCGCCATTGGCGGCACCTCTGCGCCGAAGGTAGATGGCAACCAAGTAATTCAAAATACAGACGGCATTGTGGTCTCTGACTCTGCTCGTCCCGTCCTTCGCAACAATGTGATCGAGAGCAATACCAGAGATGGAGTCGTAGCAATTACCAATGCTCAGCCTAACTTAGGCACCGCAGACGAACCTGGCGGTAACAAAATCCAGAATAATGGTCGCTACGATTTGTACAATGCGACTCGCAGCAATACCATCGTGGCGGTTGGTAACCAAATTAATCCCCAGCGCATCTCTGGACCTGTAGATTTTGTGGCAGCAGAGGTACCTGACGGTGGTTCCACTCCTTCACAATTCCGCGATGTCCAGGGGCATTGGGCTCAAGCTTTTATTGAGGCACTAGCGGCCCGAAATGTCATTAGTGGCTTTCCCGATGGCACCTATCGCCCCTCAACGCCAGTGACTCGCGCTCAGTTTGCAGCCATTATCAACAAAGCTTTTAACCCAGCCGCTCAACGTCCTGGCATCAATTTTGTCGATGTGGGCCAAAGCTTCTGGGGTTACCAAGCGATCCAAACGGCTTACCGGGGTGGATTTTTGGCAGGCTATCCCGGTGGAGTCTTCCTACCGGATCAACAGATTCCCAGAGTGCAAGTGCTGGTTTCCTTAGCCAATGGTTTGGGCTACAGCGCTACCAATACGGGCGGTCTGACTCGGTACTATATAGATGCGGCTCAAATTCCGAGCTATGCGATCGCGCCAGTGACAGCAGCCACTCAACGTAACATTGTGATTAACTACCCAACCCTTAACCAACTAAGCCCCAACCGAGAAGCGACAAGAGCCGAAGTGGCAGCTTTTGTTTATCAAGCATTGGTCAATTCTGGTAAAGCTGAGCCCATTAATTCACCCTATGTAGTCAGTGGCACTCAACCATAGGTAACTGCTTGAAATTACGTCAACGCTGCTTTTTCTGCAAATGATGAAGTGTTGACGTAGTTTTCACGCTTTTACTATCAGCTTCCATCCAAAGCACAAAGCGCCAGTTCTAATTGCTAGAGCTGGCGCTTTACGCATATATTCACGGGGATTTATGGTTAGGGTCTTTATATTTGCTGACCCCATTTGAACCATTTTAGTGTGGCAGAAGTTTTCAGGAAATCTTGATTTCGTAATGTTTTCTTAGTATTTACATAATTCAGGATTTGTGAACTTTGATTGAAAAAAACTTAGCAAATTTTGTACTCTTTTAATCCTTATCCAAAAAGTCTGAAGTCGTTTCTAACCAGATTTTAAGGATTGCAAATAGCAAGGCATGAGCAGGTTAGGGCTTAGATTTGCGGTTGGTCCGTTGTTCCCAGCGAAACAGCCCCACCATCATGACAATCACAATGAGCTGAATCCCCAGGTTGGGGAGCGCAGTTTCTACTTCTCGCCCTGCAAGTAACTGCATCAGAAAAATAAATGCTCCGATCGCTCCTGAAGCACCGAAGGTGACGTAGACGAATTGCCGCACTCCCCGGTAAGGAGCTTTGAGTTCAGCCCTGAGGCGAGCATATTTTTCTGGGCTTAGTTTCTGAGGGTTAGTGGTGCGATCGCTCCGCTCTCTGGCAACAGGCTCTTTCATAATTTTTGTTCAGATCAACCAAACTTATCTTGACATGCTCAGAAGCCTGCTAGTCTGCTTGAAACAAAGTATGCAGAGCTATCCTGAATCTGCTACAATAAGCTACTGTTCACGTCATGCCGATGTGGCTCAGTGGTAGAGCACTCGATTCGTAATCGAGCGGTCGCGGGTTCAAATCCCGCCATCGGCTTTCAAGTCAAAATAAAAATCTAGAACTGCCACGGGTTCTAGCCTCTAACTTCAAGTTATAACTTGAAGTTTTCTCGTAAATAGCCTTTTGGAACGCTAAAAAGAGCAACTTTAACTTGAATTTGACTATGAATTGACTATGATTGCGGTGTAGAGCAATCGATTAATCATAGTCAATAGAATACATACATGCAGAGTAGTACTTCACCAAATAGAGCTACTAAAGGGTCAGTAGGGATTGAGAACTTCCAAGGACGGTTAAGGCTGCGGCTGCCTAGAGAGTTGTATGAGGGCAAGCAAAAGTATCTAACCCTAGGACTGGATGACACGCCTGATAACCGCAGGCTGGCAGAAGCTAAGAAGCAATTAATGGAGAGCGATATTCGCTACGAAAGGTTTGACCTGACCCTCAATAAATATCGCGCGGGACAAACAAGGCTGGTAGAGGCTACAGCAGTACCTAAACAGGCTGTAGATATAGGCCAGCTATGGAAGAAGTACGCAACTGCAAAAAAACCTAGCTGCTCTCCTGGCACCTGGAAAAACGGCTATCTAGTTATGGGTAAGCACATTGACACTTGCCCTCATAAGAATATTGATGAATCCCAAGCAATCGTTGACTGGGCGATCGCGAACCTTACACCCGACACCGCTAGAAGACTTGTCATGCAGATTAACGCTTGCTGCAAGTGGGCATTGAAGTCAAAGCTGATCAGCCATAACCCGTTTGATGGTATGGCTCAAGAGATTAAGGTTAAGAAGGCATCAACTGAGGATGATGACATTGAGCCATTCACCGCAGAGGAGAGAGACACAATCATTCAAGCCTTCTCTACAAGTCGCTATTACAGCTACTACACAGCTTTCGTTAGATTCCTATTCTTTACTGGGTGCCGTCCTAGTGAAGCGATCGCCCTTCAATGGAAGCACGTCACTGACAGGACAATTCAATTTGAGCAAGCTGTAGTTGCAGGAGAGAAAGGACTAACCCTAAAGAAGGGACTGAAGACCCAGGAAAAGCGCAATTTTCCCATTAATGATCAGTTGCGCTCCATGCTGGAATTCATCAAGCCTGAGTATGCCAATGCGGATGACTTAGTATTTCCTGGGCCTAAAGGTGGATGGATTGATATTCACAATTTCAGAAATAGAGCCTGGAAGTCAGTCTTAGATAGCTTAAATATCCAGTACAGAAAACCATATCAAGCTAGGCACACCTTTGTAACTCTATGCCTAGACTCCGGTATTGATGCTAAAGACGTTGCTAGATGGGTGGGCAATTCACCAGAGGTTGTCTATAAGCACTACGCAGGCAATAGGCGGGATTTACAAGTGCCTGAAATTTGAAGGAGTGCCTTTGCACTATCCCTCATGATGACTCCCTTAATCTTCTGAGAATCTTCTGAGAATTGAAGTGGGCGTAATGATATGTCCAGCTTGGGGATTTTTCTCGTCCGGTGAGGCTCACCCCCATGACTTCACAAATCTGATTGGTTGAATGACCGCAAAAACAAACTGTATTAAAGAATACCTAAAGTCGCATTGGTGGCTGTCTGACTTCGAGCGCACAGTCTGTTGCTAAAAGCCTCAAGGCACGACTTTAAGAGACTCTGAGTTTGGTGTATATTTTTACAGATTAGATATTTTTCTTACAGACTGAAACTCAAATCGTAA
>DATNPE010000512.1:0-10193 GCA_036703355.1 Allocoleopsis sp.
CCTCAGTTCAGTACCTAATGACCGATGTCAACTTTGGTTGGCTGATCCGCTCCATTCACCGCTGGTCTGCCAGCATGATGGTGCTGATGATGATTCTGCACGTCTTCCGGGTTTACCTCACTGGCGGTTTCAAAAAGCCTCGTGAGCTGACTTGGGTAACTGGCGTCATTTTGGCCGTTATCACGGTTTCCTTCGGTGTAACTGGCTATTCACTGCCTTGGGACCAAGTTGGTTACTGGGCTGTCAAGATCGTTTCTGGTGTTCCTGAAGCAATTCCAGTCGTAGGCCCCTTTATCGTCGAACTCATTCGCGGTAGCAGCAGTGTAGGCCAAGCAACCTTGACTCGCTTTTACAGCTTGCATACCTTCGTTTTGCCTTGGTTGATTGCGGTATTCATGTTGCTGCACTTCCTCATGATCCGCAAGCAAGGTATTTCTGGTCCTTTGTAACCAGCTCATAGCCAGTCTTCACAGTTTGCTCAAAGCACTTATACTAGGCTATTACAACGGCTTAAGTTTAATTGCTGTCTCGTTCTCTACCTGCTGACTTCAGAATAAAGGAGAGCACTTTTACATCATGGCTACGTTAAAAAAACCGGATCTCAGCGATCCACAGCTTCGCGCCAAGCTAGCCAAGGGAATGGGCCATAACTACTATGGTGAACCCGCTTGGCCCAACGACCTGCTCTACATCTTCCCAGTTGTAATTGCAGGAACGATCGCCCTCTGCGTGGGTTTGGCAGTGCTAGACCCCGCCTTGATTGGTGAACCAGCGAATCCCTTTGCCACTCCTTTGGAAATTTTGCCTGAGTGGTACTTCTATCCTGTGTTCCAAATCCTGCGTATTCTACCTAACAAGTTGTTGGGCATTGTATGCATGGGTTCAATTCCTTTGGGTCTAATGCTTGTGCCTTTCATTGAAAGTGTCAACAAGTTCCAAAATCCCTTCCGCCGTCCCGTTGCTACTACCATTTTCCTATTTGGTACTTTGGTAACACTGTGGTTGGGTATTGGTGCCACTTTCCCTATCGACAAATCTTTGACCTTGGGTCTGTTCTAGAACCCACACAAGGTTTAAACCAGCGCCTGCCAAGGCTTTTGTAGTACCGACTATTGTGCTACTGAAGCACTTGAGCAGGCGTTAGTCATTAATATCCGCCAATTGCTCCTTGGGTATGTTACAGCAAGACCACCTGACCGTCCCCAGCGACTTGACTGTCTTAACCCAGGTACAACAATGGTTTGAACAATTTTGCCGTCAGTTTCTGCCTCAGCTAGCTTGGTCTGACCATCAACTTTATCGCTTGAGTTTGGCGATCGCGGAGGGATTTACGAATGCAGTGCGCCATGCCCATAAAGGCTTACCTCCTGAAACCCCAATTGATATCGATGTCAGGCTTGGGAGCGATCGCTTAGAAATTCGGATTTGGGACCACGGCCAACCCTTTAACCCAGATGTGCTAGAAGAGCCTGAACCTGGCACGCTACGGGAAGGAGGCTACGGTTGGTTCTTACTCCGGCGTTTGGCTGACCAAGTGACCTACGAGCGTTTCCCTGACGGACGCAACTGCCTTTTACTTGTTAAGCAAAAAATTCCATAAATTCTACTCATAAGTTTTCGCTTTTATAAAGCTCGGCTGAAAATTTTGCCGCTAGTTCACAAAGATTAGATTAATCGAGTCGGCGATCGCTCTGATCTCAAGCCTTTATTTGCTAGGATTTGGCAGCAATATTGTGTAATTACCATTAGGCTCCTAGCCCTAAAAATTTGGGTGCAAAAACTACAAATGTTAATGGGGAGCGGAGTAGCTTGCTCCGGTTACGATCAATGACTGGAACTTACCATTTACCTGACGTTTTGGCAGTCAAGCCCGAAGTTAAAGCAACCAGCTTGGAGTCTGCTACTACTAAAAAGGCACGCCACGCTTTCGTATTTCTAGAAATTTTTGCTTGCGAAGGTGGCATTCAGTCTTATGTAAAAGATGTCCTGAAGTCCTACGCAGCTTTAGTAGAGCCATCGGGTGTGGAAGTTGCACCCTACAAAGCAGATGTATTTCTACTGCGGGACGGGCCAGACTGCCACAACCCTTTAGAATCCAGTCCGATCCATTTTCATTATTTCAAAACACGTCCCCCCGCCTTAGGTCGCATCAAATTAGCAGCGCAGTTATTGGCTTACCTGTTGCGTTACCGTCCTGAGCGAGTTTTTTGCGGTCATATCAATCTCGCTCCGTTGATTCAGGCGTTGTGCCAACCGCTGGGCATCCCTTACACGGTCTTGACCTATGGCAAAGAGTTTTGGGTCAAGTTGCCAAACCATGAACAAAAAGCCTTGCAACAGGCAGCAAGTATCTGGACCATTAGCCGCTACAGCCGCGATCGCGCTTGCCAAGTGAATGGGCTCGATCCGCAACGGGTGAAATTGCTTCCCTGTATTGTCGATGGTGATGCTTTTACTCCTGGCCCGAAAAACCCAGCTTTAGTGGAAAAGTATGGCTTAGCGGGAGCCAAGGTATTGATGACCGTGGCAAGACTCTGGGCAGGCGATCGCTACAAAGGCGTAGATGTGACGATTCAAGCTTTGCCTGCGATCGCCAAAGTGTTTCCGCAAGTGAAATATCTAGTCATTGGTCGGGGCGATGATCAACCCCGATTAGCGCAATTGGCTCAAGATCTGGGCGTAGCCGATCGAGTCGTGTTTGCAGGCTTTGTGCCAACGCATGATTTAGTCGAGCATTACCGTTTAGCGGATGCATACATCATGCCGTCCCAGGAAGGCTTTGGCATTGTCTACTTAGAAGCAATGGCTTGTGGTGTGCCTGTGGTGGCAGGAAATGCCGACGGTTCCGCCGACCCGCTGCAAGATGGCAAACTGGGCTGGCAAGTGCCCCGGCGAGACTCGGAAGCTGTGGCTGCTGCCTGTATCGAGATTTTAAGTAACACCCAGAAGGCGGGAGAACCTAGCGATCGCCGCTGCGATGGAGCCTGGTTGCGCCAAGAAGCTTTGTCTCTGTTTGGGGCTGAGGCCCTGGCTCAGCAATTAAAACAATTACTCAGTAGTAGCTCACAAAGTTAGGTTGGTTATGCAGGCACCTCCCATGAACCTAATTTAGTGAAGGAATCCATCCTGAGGGGAGCCATCAAAGCTATCCTAAAAAAAGCGAGAATTGTTGCCCTAGGAGACTGCTGTGAACCAAAACAGCCTCAGAAGTATTCAGTTAACCCTCGCTGGTGCAAGTCGCTGGCTCACCTTCCTAGCCCTGATTTGGCTGCTAGGCTTGGCTGGCTTAGGCTGGCTAGTGAAGTCATTTTTAGTTTTAGTGGGCTTTATTTGCCTCGCCCCAGTCATTGTGTTTCTAGGGTTTCGTTGGTGGCTCAAACGCAATCTAGTCCAAGCGCAATGTCCTGTTTGTAGAGCTGAAGTGGCAGGAATCAACCAAACCCAAATTCAGTGCTCTAGTTGTGGCGAAGCACTGAAGGTGGAAAAAGGACAGATCAGTCGCCTGACTCCACCTGGCACCATTGATGTACAAGCGATTGAAGTACCAGCACAGTCGATCGACGGCTAGACGACCTCAGCCGTATTGAGGCGATCGCTCAGCAACCAAAACTCTGATTAAAAAAGTGGACGGTTCCGAGGAGCTGTCCACTTTTTTACGATTTAGCTTGACGATTCAGCCGCTAGGTAGGCGAGGCTTAATTGGGGGTCTGCGTAATGGAAAGTTGGTAAGCGTGCTGCCCTTGGGCGCGATCGCCTACATAAACTGCATAGGTGCCAGGAGACCAAAAACCAGAAATTTGGGCTGGCTTCTGGGAATAGGTATCGGCTAAAGAACAGAAGCGTCCGCCTGGACCATCAATCAACAGCGTCGGTTGTCCGGCACTTTGAACCGCAAAGCGCAAATAAGGGACAGGCTGAGTCACCTGAATGACCTGACTGGGGGCTGCGCTCACAAAGCCGCAGTCGCTACTTTTGGCTCCACCGGATGTACCCGTTAGCACCTGGGGATCGGGTTGAAAGCCTGGAGCTAGAGATAGAGGTTTGCCTTGAGCTGTGCCAGTAATCGTGAAAGCCGCCACGAGAGCGGTCGGAACCGCAAGCCAACGTTGATAAGTCCTCATCTTGTGCCACCCCTCAAAAAGTGTGGAGTGCTCCTACCTTTAGTATCAGCAATTTCAGGCGAATTGCGGAAACTGCATGTTTATGTTTCCCAATTGTCACAAAAGTGGAGCGATCGCTGATCCCGGTGCAATCCCTGAATATTGGCTAAGTTGAGTGTCGATACTGTTCTAGAAGCTGTGGAATATGATCGTAGCCATCGACACCAATCACCGCAGCAATCTGCCTCCGGTGTTGCGCTAATGCCGCTTGGAATCCTGCCTCACCCATTTGCCCTTGCAAAATCATCAACAATCCGGCGGGTTGTCGCCACTCGTTCGAAGCCATTTGCTCTAGGAGGTACATGCCCAAGCAACCGCTATAAACCGATTTTTCTAGGTGTTCCAAGCGGTAGTAGGCTTCGGCTAAATAAGCGAGATTGCGAGCTTGTAAATAGACATCTCCGGAAAACTGCGCCGCTTGAATCCCACCTTCTAGGTAAGCGATCGCCATCTGCGGTTGATCTAAGACAATATGAGCGATCCCCAAGCTACTGAGGCAGAGCGCTTGGCTTTGGCGATCGCCCAACCGCTCGGACAATTTTAAGCCTTGTTGTAAATACTCAATCGCCCTTTCATAAGTTTCCGGTTCCACTTGTTCAAGTTGCTGGGCCTGGAGGACTTCGCTGTAGCCGAGGTTAGCAAGGGCATTCGCTTCACCCAAGCGATCCCCAGCTTGACGACTTAGGATCAAAGCTCGCTGACTGTAGTTGATCGCTTCGGCGTAGTTTTTCTCAGCCACACAAGCGCGACTGAGGTGGTTAAAATTGGCAATTTCGCAGGGGCGATCGCCTGCGGTGCGAGCTAGCTCTAGGGCTTGTTGATGAAAGTTTTGTGCTCGCTCATACTGGCCTTGAGCCCGGAAAGAATAGCCCAGCAAGGTGAGAATTCTAGCTTTTTCCTGGGTGCCCTCCGCTCGCCGTAACGGTTCGTCGAGGTAGTTGAGGGCATCTCGGAGATAATTGCCCGCAAAGGAGGCAAAAATGCCACCGTAAAGGGGAAAATACTCCCGTTGCGCGAAGGTTCGCAGAATTTGTAGCGTGGTTTGGAAGGCAGCATTGGCAAAGCGATCGCCTAGGCCCACCGCCAACTGTGACCAAAGCACGGCAAAAGCTAGAAACGTAGAAATAGATAGCTTAGAGCCGACCTTAGAGTCGTAAACCAGCTTGTCGAACCAAGTCACTAAACCTTGCTGCAACCCCCGGAGGATCACCGTCAGTTCTATCCAGTCTTCCAGATCAACGGTTTGGTTTCGGCTCCAGTCTGCTGCCGATTGCTCGTGAGCCAGTGCTTGAAATAAGGCTTGTGGCATCGGGCTACCGACCTGTTTTGCCCAGAGTGCCCAAGGACCACGCTGCCCTGGAACTCCCTCAAACCCTAGCTGCCCCTGGCCTTGCTCATAAATCCAACTCACTACATGGTCTTCCAAGCGTCGCCATGCTTCAATTCCCCGTCCAATGCCGATCGCGAGTTGCTCGATCTGTTGCTGAGCTTCAGCTTCGGTGACGGTAGAGGCTTGCTGCTGTAACCCTTTGGCAAGTTGCTGCCACTGCTGTAGGGTCACGATTTGACCCCGATTGGGATCAGTCACTTGCAGCAAGGTCGCTAAACGTTGGTCAGCCTCTGCCACTACCACTTGGCGCACTGCCGTCGTCAGCATTTCTGTGGCTTGGTTTTGCTCCTGCCAGCGCTCCCACTCACCCTGGATGGTTTGTAAAGCTCGCGAGGTGCGATTGGCTTTGGCTAGTTTTAGCTCATCGGTTTGGATTTCCACTTGACGCTGAGCCGCACTGAGGCGATCGCCTAAACAACGCTCAAATATTTCTCCTGTGCCAGAGCTGACCTCTTGCAATAGCATTTGGTAAACCTGCTCTTTGGAGCGGATTTTACCCTTGAGAGTCATCTCGACAATGCGATCGATGAGTTCTTGGTAGCGGCTCGCTAGTGGCGTAGCACCACTCACAGAATCAGACATGGAGTTTAACGCTTGCTAGAGAATTTTTAATGACTTGAGCGGGGATCAGATTAGCACCCTCTGGATTTATTTTTTCTTATAAACTGAGCGTGCTCAGATGACTTCCGTTCGCTACAATCGCAGACAAAACAGTAAATTTACTGAGTCCGCTGCTATCCCCTACCATTGTGGCGATCGCTGTCGCAATTCAGAGCAGAATCTAACTGAATTTCTACAGCAATGGTTGACGTGAGGGCAAAGATTTGTCCTACTTTACCAGGGTAGCTTTTTTGGTAGGGCAGCTTCCGCAAGGATGTTCACTAGTTTGTGTATCTCCAGCAGATACGCACCAATCCCTTTAGGGATGCCGATTACTGCTCGCTAGCCAGGGTGCTAAGTACGGATGAGTGATGACTTAAAACTCCGATCGCCTCAATGATCTAAACGATCTAAACCCTTGGCCGACACAGGTCAAGACCTCCTACCCAAGGATGACAAGAACCAATAGACTGCTTAACTAGTGACGGGGAGTTTTTGAAGATGGCGAGCCCAACTGTGAGGAGAAGCACCAATCGCTCTCAATCAACGCTACCGAATTGGCGCTTCAAACGCCTACCCTTGATGCCTCGACGTTGTGGAGCCTGGATCGTTGAGGTTTCATTGATTGTGGCCAGTGCTTGGGTGCCCTTCAGCTTAGGCGAGTACGCTAAGTTGCACTCATCTAGTGAACCTGTGCCCCTGAATCCATTTGTGGCCAAAGCTGAGACTGCGATCGCCCAAACTCTGGCAATTCCGGTAGGAGATAGCGATCGGACAGTGCCGCCCCTGACTAATTTGCTCTGGTCTGGGGCTGTGGTGGCTCCCTTTTTGGTGGCAGGGCTGAATCTATACTCCCTGGCGAAGACGGGTAAAACTCAACCGAAACGCTGGTTTGCGGTCAAGGTCGTGACGGCCACGGGGGCCCCTCCAGGTTTACTCAGAGCGGTGGTCCGTGAAGGAGTTGGGCGCTGGGGCTTGCCTTTGGGAATCGCCTACACGATTTGGCGCTACAGTGGGGCCTTTCCCGATCTCAGCATTTTGTTGGGGTTAGCTAGCTTTCTCGTCATCAGCGAAAACTTTAGCGCCCGCTTTAACCCCCGACGGCGAGCTTGGCACGATCGCTTGAGCGGCACCGCTGTGATCGACGCTGCCCAACCGACTCCTTTCTACAGCGATCGCGTTCAGGTCTTGCGGCGCGACGGTCAAGGCTGGTCAGAGCGCTCTTCAAATTGGAGTGAAGAAGATGCCGCGATCGCCGCGATCGTGCTGACCCCAGAAAAGCGCTGGCGGGGACACAGTCTATGGCTCTGGATGCGCCAACATCCCGGCATGACGTTGCTAATTGTGTCGCTCTCTAGCATCGCGTTGGTGCTGGGTACCTTTGTGGGCACCCAAGTCTATGTGCAGAGCCAAGCCAATCGGCGGGAGTTTAAGCAGCAAGACAACCAGGTGTTTCTGGCTTTGGTGAGTAAGCTTACACCGACTGCCGCTGATGCCCCAGATCAACGGCGGGGTGCCATTTTGGCGCTAGGGACGGTGAATGACTCCCGTGCTGTGCCCCTCTTGGTGGATTTGCTGGGTCAGGAAGACAACCCAACGTTGATTGATGCGATTCAGCAAGCTTTGGTCGGTCGAGGTCCAGACGCTCTACCCTATCTGCAACGCCTGAATCAGTCTTTGAAAAACGATTTGGAGTCGCTGCGCTACGGCAATAACGAAAAAGAGTACCGACTATTAGCTTTAAGACGGCGGGCAACTCAACGGGCGATCGCGAAGCTACTCACCATCTATAGTGGTCAGGTGCATGATGCCGACTTAAGTCGGGTGGATTTGAGCCGTGTAGATAAAGGAGCAGCCCAATTTACGCTGGTGTTGGACCAAATTGATTTATCTGGCGTGCAACTGAAAAGTGCCATTCTAGCGGGGGCAAGTCTACAAGGCAGTCGCTTCTATGGCGCTGGTGAAGATGAGCGTTGGGGCACTTTTGATGATTGGGTGACTGACTTGAGTGGGGCAGAACTCAAAGATGCCAATTTAACCGGAGCGTTTCTCAGCCATACTTTGATGGAGCGCACGAATTTAATTCGGGCCATTCTCAATAAAGCAGACTTATCCCATGCCCACATGGCGAAAGCCAATCTCAGTAGTGCCAAGCTAGTTGCGGCTAACTTCCACAAAACTATTTTGCCAGGTGCTAGCCTAACAGGGGCCGATCTAGGCAATGCTGACTTCTCCCAAGCCAACTTGCAAGGAGCGCGTCTAGGCCAAGCGAGTGCCACCGCCACGAAATTCCCAATGGCTAACTTAGTTCGCTCCGAGTGGCAGGGAGCCGATCTGACGGGAGCAGATTTTAGGCAAGCGAATCTGCAGTACGCCGATCTGAGTTCTACGCAATTAGCAGAAGCCAACTTGAGAAATGCCCAGCTACAAAATGTGAGTTTCCGCAATGCAGACCTGACTCAGGCGGATTTGCGCGGTGCGAATGTGACTGGGGCAGACTTCCAAGGCGCAATTTTTACGCCTCAAACCTCCAAGCCTTCTAGCCAATTTATTCAACTGGCCCCCAGTCCTTCACAGTCTGGTCTGTTCAAGGGCGTCAATTTTGTTGATGCTAAAAATTTGAACCCGACCCAGATTGCCTACATCTGTGCCCAAGGAGGTCGTCATCCTGACTGCCGCTAAGCAACAGCGTTAGATTATGGCTCTGTTTGGGTGAAAATAAGTAACAAGATCTCTAGTTTAAAACTAGGGATTTGCTTGAATGGACTTGTAAGTGAATCAGCCCCAATGCAGCAGTGATGGCTGACGTTGAATTGAGCAAGACAAACCAATCAATACTACTGGTAGTGAGGAGTTGGCGATGAAGTGTCTGAAGCGCCTGTTGCAAGGCAACAATTGGGCTGGGTTAGCGACGGCGATCGCTCTAGGGGGCACTGTTGTCGCGGCAGGAGTTGAAGCTCTGGCCCCATCAGCCGCATCAGCACAGGCTGCCTATGGTAGTTACGTGGGCGTTGGTCCTTCAATCGGCCTCACGGATGGCTCCGTGAATGAAGACAGCCAAAATGCTTTGGTGATTGCCGCTCGTTATAAACTGCTGAAGCTGCCCATCTCCCTGAGAGCCCAAGCTTTGATTCTGAACGACAACACGGCGATCGTACCAACCGTGTCTTACGATATTCCGCTGAACTGGCAAGCGGATGCCTATATTGGGGCAGGATATTCCTTCTCAGAGGGCGACTCTACTTCGCCTCTAGGCAACCAAGATGCTTTTGCCATTCAACCAGGGATTGACTACGCGCTGCCTAACAGCAAACTTGTCGTTTTTGGCAATGCCATTATTGCCTTTGATGCCTACCGTGAAACGGGCGGAACGGCAGTGTCGGTACAAGGTGGGGTAGGCTTGCGCTTTTAATTGCATTAATTGCAGAAAAAATTAGTGGCAACCCTTGTAGTTACCCTCAATAGACCTCTTCAAAAATCAGAAAAGTGGGCAGGCATAAACCTGCCCCTTGTATTTAGGAGATGTATTTAGGAGACTCCGATCACGCTGAAGCCAATGCAGCTAAAAAAAGCTGATTGCGGTGAGTGTGTAAAAGTCGAAACTCTCTTTGAGCCACTTGCTCTAGCATGTAAAGCACTTGTTCTGGCTTCAGTAAGGTGCCGTCATTGCGACAACTCCCCACAAAGCGCAAAACCGTAGTAGCTTGATCCAACTCTGGGTGAGCGGGCATTAACGCTAAATCGAACAAGCGATCGCGCAGGTTAATGGTTTGGACTTTGCCAGATTTGGTCGTTTGCTCCCAAGCGATCGTCTCTTGAGCCTTAACAGCCTCTATCCATTCCTGCCACTGGTCAGGAGTCGGGTAGCTGAGGTTGGCTGAGTCCTCACTAGCAACCACTGTCACTGTGATTAAATACTCCGCCTGCTCCAGAAGTTGAGTCGCCGAAGGTGTTTTGAGGTCCACCACTTCGGCTCGATACAGGGGAATATCCTTGGGCAGGCAAGCTGCTAGCTTTTGCTGAAACTGGTCAATCTCAACGGG
>DATNPE010000513.1:0-11699 GCA_036703355.1 Allocoleopsis sp.
GAACACCACACCTACCCAGAAACCGTAGCAGTGATGCTCTGGGGCTTAGACGCAATCAAAACCAAAGGCGAATCCTTAGGCATCTTGCTAGAACTCGTCGGCGCGGAACCCGTGAAAGAAGGTACAGGCAGAATTGTCCGCTATGAACTCAAACCTCTTGCTGAAGTCGGCCATCCTCGTATTGACGTGCTCGCCAACCTCTCTGGTATCTTCCGCGATAGCTTTGTCAACATCATTGAACTACTCGACGACTTGTTCCGCCGTGCCGCCGAAGCCGATGAACCCGAAGACCAAAACTTCATTCGCAAACACGCGATCGCCCTCCAAGCCAAGGGGGTAGATAATGCCTCGGCCCGCCTATTCTCCAACCCCGCTGGCGATTTTGGCTCCCTCGTCAACGATCGCGTCGTCGATGGCAACTGGGAATCGGGCGACGAACTGGGAGATACCTGGCGCGATCGCAACACCTTTAGTTATGGTCGGCAAGACAAAGGCCAAGCTCGCCCCGAAATCCTCGACACCCTACTCAAAACCACCGAACGCGTTGTGCAAGAAATCGACTCGGTAGAATATGGCCTCACCGATATTCAAGAGTACTACGCCAACACAGGCGGTTTGAAACGAGCTGCCGAACAGAAACGCGGCAAAAAAGTGACCACCAGCTTTGTCGAAAGTTTCTCCAAAGACACCACCCCTCGTAGCTTGGAAGATTTACTACGTTTGGAATATCGTGCCAAGCTCCTCAACCCCAAATGGGCAGAGGCAATGGCAAATCAAGGTTCGGGTGGCGCGTTTGAAATCTCCCAACGTATGACGGCATTAATTGGCTGGGCTGGCACTGCTGACTTCCAAGAATCTTGGGTCTATGACCAAGCCGCCGACACCTACGCCCTCGACCCAGAAATGGCCAAAAAACTCCGCCAAGCCAACCCCGAAGCCTTCCGCAACATCGTCGCCCGGATGTTAGAGGCCAATGGTCGTGGTTTCTGGAACCCAGACCCCGACAAACTCGCCCAACTCCGTCAACTCTACGAACTCACCGATGAAGAGTTAGAAGGCATTACGGTTTAATACCTTGCGATCGCTCTTTTTTAATTAAGAAGAGAGGGGCGATCGCTTCCACATCAAACACTTCATCTTTGTAGAAAATCTAAGAATATGCGGAAAGATTCGAGCTATCTAGATTGAGCAACATATTATGCAGAATTATTTCTGCATAAGTGTAAATTTTGGGTTTTGTGCCAAACTATTGCGCCTAGCTACCCAAATTAGGATTTCATGCGGAAACTTTCTGTCTATATATAGTTATCTCGGCCCTTCAATAAAGATATTAACTGTTAGAGCTTGGGAACCCTTGAAGCGGGTGAGATAACATATCGCTGGAAACGACGAACACCGCTAGCTCGACAACGGTGTTCGCGGCTCAGCTCAATCGTTATTTAGGCTCACCTTTTTCACACATGGAGAAGTACTATGAAATTTTTGAAATTAGCAATGATTGCTGTTTTGTTTGCTGTTTTGTTTGCTGCAGCGCCTGCATGGGCGGCAAGTCTGACGGGGCCTCAGAAAAATGCCGTTAGATCTGCAGAGCAGTACCTCAGAATCCAGGGCTTCTCACGGAGCGGACTTATTCAGCAACTCTCATCGGATTATGGAGATGGTTATAACGTTGCCGATGCTACCGTAGCAGTGGATAGCCTGAGCATTGATTGGAACAAGCAGGCTGCAAGATCTGCAGAACAGTACCTCAAAATCCAGGGCTTCTCGTGCCAAGGTCTCATTGATCAACTTTCATCGGGTGCCGGAGACGGGTACACCGAGAGCCAAGCAAACTACGGGGCACAGCAGACGAGTGCTTGCCAATAGGTCAAGGGCGCTGCCTAACAATCCGCAGCACGCGGATTGACCAAAGCTGCTTGGGTGGAATGCAAAGACTCCGGCAACTGCTGACCTGAACCGTTGGGTTGCTTTGTCTTTTTTTAGGGTAATAGCTTGAAGTGTGGTTGCTAGTGTCCGCAAGTTGACTGGTAAGGGCGATCGCTCTTTACTTACTTGAGAGAAGAGGCGCGATCGCTCTTCCTGAATCGAAAGCTGCCAAAAACAAGCTTCTATAATTACACCAACGCTCCTACTTTTAGCAGCTATGGCGCAAATCACCATCGACATTCCCGACGACCTTGCTCAACAGCTAGCTCCTTTTCAAAACCAGTTTTCTAACCTCTTTACCCAGCTCATCGCTCCTACCCTGCTAGGTCAACCCACTCAAAGTCCAAGCACCCCCGACCACAACCTGATTAGTACCTCTAGCACCTACCAGGAAATTCTCGACTTCCTCATCAGTCGCCCGACCTCAGAGCGGATCATTCACTTCAAAGTGTCTAACGCCTCTCAAAACCGACTGCAAACCCTCCTGCAGAAAAACCGTGAAGCATCTCTGACTGCCGCAGAAACCGCAGAGCTTGACCTTTATGAGCAGTTAGATACCCTGATTGCCTTCCTCAAAATCCGGGCTTACACCACATTCAATGCAGTCCCCAAAAACTAGCATTACGCATGAGCGACAGCATTACGCATGAGCGACTACATCTCGGCATCACTTCGCCAATTAGTCAGCCAGCGGGCATCGAATGCTTGTGAGTACTGTTTGATCTAACAAACCTTTTCTATTTATCGCCATGAAGTTGATCACGTTGTCGCTCTTAAGCATGGTGGACAGACAACCGCAGAAAATTTAGTGTTGGCTTGCCTACCTTGCAATCGTCACAAAGGCTCTGACCTCACTAGCCTCGATCCCATGACCAGTGAGATTACTCCCCTTTTCAATCCTCGTACCCAAACTTGGTCAGAGCATTTCAAGCTAGAAGGGGGACACATCATCGGGTTAACAGCTATTGGGCGAACCACAATCTTTTTGCTAAAAATGAACGAAGCAAGCCGTCTCCAACTCCGACAAGCTTTAGCTGCCCAAGGACTCTACCCAGAGCTACCCCACGACTTCAAAATGTCTAACAAAGCATAGTTAATATGCCTTCCATAGCGATTCAATAATCAGCGATAGAAGGCCCAATCACAGTGAAATTGGCTAAAAAATTGATGGATTGCTAGTTGAACGGCGGTAAGTAAAGCGATCGCCCCTCTCCACTCTTACCGACCCTCTTGATATTCAGTGGCATACTCCATCACACACATGGTGGTGTAGACCGTGTGAGACCCACAAGCTACTCCGGTGATGCGGTAATCGGGTTTTAGAATCGCTTTACGATGGCCGCGATCTTTGACTCCGTCGTCGATCAAAAGCTGTATGACATGCCATTTGGCATTATTCATTGGGCTGAAACTGATGTTTTCGCCTGTCAGCCCTTTCCACGTACCATAGCGACTAATCCGCTTTGCAGGCTCACTGCCATCCGTGCCATAGTGGCCAACTTTTCCGGCAGGCCCTAAATCGTTTACATGGTCTTTGGCCCCTAAAGACATTCCTTGAGAAAAGCTCAAAATGGACATGGGTTTGGCAGCCCTCAATGCTTGAATTGCTTCCTCTACAGCACTGATGCCTTCCTCCGTTTCCATTGGAGCTTGCCCTGGCAGCTTCAAAAGGTTGCCCTCAAAGTATGGCCTCAGATTTTCCAGCTCAGTGGCATAGGCAGCAGGATTTGCTCGGACACGATTAGTCTCCTCAAAAATCGCTTGTTCCTCGGTGGAGAGATGATTCGATGGAGATACCAGTGGGATGGGTGGAGTAGGAATCGTCTTGGCGACAGGCTGAGGTTTTGGTTTTGACCGAGTTGGGGTTGCGATCGCCTCGGCCACTGATGCTAGCTTTTGAGTTGGCTTGGTTGTCTGCCTTGGGTGCTCGTTCTGGGGCTGAGGTACTGGTACAGATTGAGCTTTGGATGCTGCAATAGTCCCCGTCTCGGCATATTCCATTGACGACTCAATCACACACATTGCACCCCTGCTGGCATGAGGCCCGCAAGCTACACCAACGAAGCGAGTTTTAGGATTGAGCAATTCTTCTCGCAACCCTCGATTGGGGTCACCGTCATTAATGACCAACTGCAAGACTACAGCGGTGGCTGTCTTTTTGCCATAACTGAGCAGTTCGACAAACCCACCTTTAAAGGTGCCATACCGTTTAGCGCGATCGCCTGGACTACTACCATCACTTCCGACACTGCCCACCACACCTTGAGCACCCGTATCAGCTACATGATCTTGAGCCGCTTGCGACATCCCTGCTGATAGGGCCATCGGTGGTAAGGGCTTCATGGTTCGGAGAAAAGCGATCGCATCTTTCAAAGCACCTACACCCTCACGAGTGCGGATTTTATCTTCGCCAGGTAAGGCCAAAATGTTGCCGTCATAATATTGGCTCAGACTCTCAAGCCAGTCTGCATAAGCTGTGGGATGGGTCCGAACTCGGTTAATTTCTGCGAGCACTTCTGGCGCTAGAGCAGTTGAATCAGGAAGCGCTTGGGCAAGATGGAGGGAAGCAGTGGATGAGCCTGGGACAAGAGTTTCCGCGATCGCGGGCTTGAGCTGCCAAAACATCAACAAGCCAGGTGTGACCACGCTCAGTGCCACGAAGCTGAGAGGTGCAGTCGTACCTGAGTAAACCCAATCGCGCATAGCTGACCTCAATAATGCTGAGTTGAGAGAAAATCTGCACAGCACTATATCAGTAACTTTTTGGGGGACTGTGGCTATTTTTGTTACATTTACCAACTCCACAGCTAGCAAATGAATCTTGTAAAGACTTCGCTAAATTCACCCTTTGGGTGATGTGCAGATGATCACACCCAAAGTACCGGGCTGGCTTTTTGCTGACTCAGCACTGGGCGGGTGCCCAAGTTGAGAATGCCAGTCTGAAGATCCCGGTATTTAAGACTTGAGATAGGGATTCATCGGCGACACCAAGTCTAAGCTGGGGCATACCAAAATTGTTTTAAGTTGAGGAAACGTTATGCCCGGTGGTCATGCTAGCCATAAAGGTGCTTCGATCAAACCCAACACGAATGCCAACGGGGTTATTGATGATGCCAGTAATACAGGCGTAGACCCAGAAGCGCTACTGGAACAACCCGAAGGATATCCTTTTGATGCTCAAGGCCAAGGAGAAGAAGAGACCAATCCTGCTGCATTGGAGCGTGGTCCTGCTCCTTCTGAGGATGTTGAATAATTGTAATCAGCGGTAGAGAGGAATCTCAGCGGCTCTACCGCGAATATTGCTATTTTTCGGTTGAGTATCGCTTCATCTCTCCTCTTTCCTTGATACTAGATAAGGAAGACTGCCTAGCTTCGTTGAGGAAAAGTCGTGCTTCTATCTAAAGGCTTTGAAGTAGAAATGTACACTGGCACCCCCCAAGGTGACATTGTGGGGCTGTCTGACAAAATCGTGGCAGCCTTAGATGGATTTGTCCGCGAGCCTGATAGCCGCAATGTTGAGTACACGACTGCTCCCCTGTGTCGCTACGAGCGGTTACTTTGCGACTTGGTACGTCCTCGCGTTGGACTACGGCGCTATCTCAAGCAGTTAGGCGACTACACGCTGCTGCCAGGCAGCACTTTGTCTTTGGGCGGGAGCGATCGCTTTTACCGTTCCGACCCTGGCAATCCTTACCACAGCTATATTGAGCGCACTTACGGTACGAACGTGGTTACCGCCAGCATTCACATCAACATTGGGATTGCGGAACCAGAATTGTTGATGCGAGCTTGCCGCTTGATTCGCTTAGAAGCGCCTTTGTACCTGGCTTTAAGCGCTGCTTCGCCCTTTTTGGATGGTGAGGCAACAGGCTACCACTCTACCCGCTGGGGTCTCTTTCCCAAAACTCCAGCCCATGTGCCTTTGTTTGAAAGCCATGCCCACTTTGTTCGCTGGACCGAGGAGCAGTTAGCGATTGGCACCATGCAGAATGTGCGGCATCTGTGGGACTCGGTGCGGCCCAATGGCGATCGCCGTCCTTATAATCTCAATCGCCTAGAACTGAGAATCTGTGATCTAGTTTCAGATCCGATCGCGCTGTTAGCCATTACGGCTCTCTTAGAAGCTCGTCTGCAACAACTGATTGCTGACCCTAATCTTGATCCGCTCACAGCCAGCACTTTACCTGCCAGCACTCGTGCTGAAGATCTGATTGAGTTGACCAATGCCAACGAAATTGCGGTGGCGCGGCACAGTCTAGATGCAGAGCTAAGACATTGGCAGGACGGCAGAACGATTTTAGCGAGAGATTGGATTGAGCAGCTTTATCAAGAAGTCTGGGCGATCGCCAAGCAGCAAGGATTTAGTTGTTTCCTCCTACCGCTGAAAAAAATCTTACGAGAAGGCAATGAAGCGCAACAATGGCTGAAACTATACGAATCAGGTCTTGATAGCCGTGTTGTCGTTCGCCAAGCCATTCAAGTAATGGCAGAACGGGAACGAGCTTTAGAAGTTGAGTTGTGCCAACCCCTCGCTGCTTAATTTTCTCAACTGCTACTGGTGATTTTTGTCATGCTCACACAGCTGCGCGATCTGGTTTGACTCGATGCTGTGACAATCTTGTGCGATCGTTCGCTCACAGGAGCAGTTTGTTGCCAATAAGCATCGGTGAGTGGAGCTAAAGGGCAATTAAACCATTGGAGATTCTAATCATTTTTCAAAAAAAGATTGGAATCCTCAATAGTTTGGTTTTTGGACTACAGTTATTAAAAAAATATATAGGCTCGTCTATCCTTAGATAGACTTTTTGTTGATTTTGAGCCATTGCATTCTCGTAGATGACCGCTCTATGCCCCAAGTTGTTTTAGTTCATCCGCAAATTCCCCAGAATACAGGCAATATCGCTAGAACCTGCGCTGCTACGGCTACAGAGCTGCATTTGGTTGCTCCTTTGGGGTTTGAAATTACCGATCGCTACCTGAAGCGGGCAGGGCTAGATTACTGGCCTCACGTCAAACTGCGCTACCACGCTTCAATGGAGATTTTTGCGGCCTATGTTCAAGAGCGAGGTGGACAATTACTAGGTTTCAGCACTCGTGGAAGTTGTAGTTATATTGACCATCCGTACCAGTCGGATGACTGGCTCTTGTTTGGCAGCGAAACCCAAGGACTGCCTGAGGAAGTTTTAGCAACCTGTGACCATATACTGCGGATTCCTATGGCAGAACCTAAGGTTCGCAGCCTTAACTTATCCGTAAGTGCAGCGATCGGATTATTTGAAGCCCGCCGTCAATTAGGTCTCCTTAATATGTAGGAATTTCTCTGATTAGAGACAAGCCACTATCCAAAACAGCAAATCGCTTAATTCTTATATGGCTATCGAGTAGTCATCTGGAGCTGATTACTCGAATATCTATTAGAGAAGAAGCGTATTGCTAACCTTCAACTTTGAGCTTGAAAAGCGAGCAAAAATTACTTCGTCACGCAAAATACAAAACAAATCCGGAAGCAATAAGAAATTTCTATTAAAAATTTCCTGATGTGGTGCGATTAGCGCTATAGATTTTAATCATTTTGCTAGGCGCTTATCCTGTTTCGCATCAGAAACTCTGTAGCGATCAAAACAGACGGGTACAATCTTGAGAGCTTAAATCTCAGATTTTAGTTACCTTAACTTGGGTGCATGATTCTACGGTTGATGTTCTTCAAAACTTCACGTAGAGTCACGTCTGTAGTTAAGTTGAAGACTGTACCCAGGCTCAATAACGGCTCTATCAACCGTTGCTGACGCGATAACGAACCACCGTTTCTAGACAGGCAAGCTAAAAAATATGAGCGAGTTGGGGATTGCTAGAAGTGAGTTCAGATGCCATCTGATTAGCTTCCTTGGGGGATGACATCGAAATTTTTGATGCCGCAAAAGCCCATGATTTCTATCAAACAGCCCGCTCTTGAATTTTTTGTTAAGTAGTGTAAGCTTGTCTAAACCAAAAAAGCAGGGTAATCTTGCCTAGGTGTAATTGCCGTCAGTGATCTTCGTTCGAGTTCAATGTGATTTGCATCATTGACCGACGACAGATCGAGTGAATTGAGGACAGTTAAGCGCTGGTCATTAGGAGGTCGTTCTTTGAAACGAGCATTTCCGCAGAAGGTGAAGCCTGTTCTTACCACCATGCTAGAAAGCAATGGGGGTGACGAACAAAGCAAGCAGGGGCCAACCGAGGTCAATCGTAAGGCTTGTACCTCTGCTGCCATGATTGGATTAGCAATCTCGATGGGTGCTTCCAGTTTGTTACTGCCTCGGCAAAACGATCGTGCCGTTGCAGCAGAACCGTTGACTGTCGAACCCTCGGTTGCAACCGTTCCGGCTTACGAAGTTGCAGCTCTCTCCGCTACCCCAGAAATCGAGCCAGCAGCAGCTACACTGCCTGTGCCAGAGTCTTCTGCTATTCAGCACAGTGTTCAAGCAGGTCAAACCCTGTGGCAAATCGCTCGACTCTATCAAGTTGACGCCAACGCGATCGCTACTGCTAATGGTATCGCACCTGGCACTACCTTACAGGTAGGTCAAGTTCTACAAATCCCTTCTGGAGCTGCATCCGCATCCTATCAAGTTGCCTCAGCCCAGTTGGAGACGGTTCCCACTCTGGACGCCACCGCTGAATTGTCCGTGAGTGAACCTAGCATTGATTCTGTCGATCAAGCCGAGGTTTTGAAGGAACAGCAAGATATTGCTCTCGATCGCTTGAAGCAAAAGCGAGATGAGCTAAAAAATAGTTTGGCGGAGTTACGGTCTGAGGAGATTCCCAGCATTGCTGAGAACAGCACCACCGCTGTAACCGCTCAGCGGGCAGAAAAAGCAGCAACAGCTGAAATGCTGCAAGCCACCTCGGCATTGCCTCAGAGCCAACCCCAAGCTTCTCAAGTGGAGACTGCGATTGTAGAGCCTCAAGTGAAGGCAGAGGATTCAGTCGCTCAGGTTGCTCCTGCTAAATTGAACTCGGCTGCAACTCCGACTCAAGTGGCTCAAGTACCCACGCTAACCGTTGAGTCTAATGATGCGGTAACAGCTCAAGGTACCAAGGCTCTGAAGCCAGAAGCTGAAACCCAAGTCATCCTTGAGCCTCAAGCGCTTCCAGCTCCCAGTTCTGTCATTATCCCAGAAGCCGTTAGTGCGCCTCAGCTTCCTGCCGTAGTTGAGCAGAGTGCTTACCGGGTCAGCCCAGGTGATACCCTAGATGCGATCGCTCGGAATCATGGCATTTCTAGAGCAGAACTGATTCAAGCGAATCAAATTACTGATCCCAACTACATCCGAGTGGATCAACTGCTAAAGATTCCTCAAGCTACTGCTACGACACCTGATGTATCTGTGCCGACGTTGGTTGCTTCTACCAGTGGTGTTGCAGTTCCTACGATTCCTGCTGTCGGTGGTAGTGAACCAGAGGCGGACTCTACCGTGGCCAAAGCGCCCGAATTTAAGGGTGCGATCGCCGCAGTTGCAAAGCCATCAGTCACAACTGAGAAGCCCTCTGCCACTCAAGACCAGAAAGTAGCTACGGCTCCACTTAGTACTGCTCCTTTCTCGGAGCAGTCGGATAAGCCAGATGCTTCATTTAATCCAGATGCCAGCAACAGCCCCTACATCAACAACTTGAAGTCTGAGATCATCAAGTTGCGTGAGAAGTATCGGGCCAATGGTCAATCTAAAGCCCCTGCTGCTCAAGCGAAGGTGGTGAATACGGTACCGACCATCAGTGCCGTTTCTTCTCAAAAGCAAGCGGCTAGCCCAGTTGGGTCTCGCCAAGTCAATGCCGAATTCAGCCCCAGTCGTTACACTGAAGCGCTGCAAGCAGAGATTCGGACACTCCAACAAAAGCGCCAATCTGGGCAGGCTCCAGCAACAGCTACTTCAGTCAAGCCCGAAGCGAGCCAAAAACTAGTTGCGGCAGCTCCCCTCGGCTCAGATGCTTACGATCCACTCGTGAAGCCTTTGGTGGGACAAACTGTGTCACCTGAGCTACCACCTTTAGCGGCAGCCGATCGCTACTTGCCAGAAAATGCAGCCAGCTTCAAGGGCTATATCTGGCCTGCGAAAGGAGTGCTCACGTCTGGTTATGGCTGGCGTTGGGGTCGGATGCACAGAGGCATCGACATTGCAGCTCCCGTCGGCACTCCTGTGGTTGCTTCAGCACCTGGGGTTGTCATCACGGCTGGGTGGAATGACGGTGGTTATGGCAACTTGGTGGAAATCAAGCACCCTGATGGCAGCATCACCTTGTATGCTCACAACAACCGGATTCTGGTTCGGCAAGGGCAGCAGGTTGACCAAGGGCAGCAAATTGCTGAAATGGGTAGCACTGGCTATAGCACAGGCCCCCACTCTCACTTTGAAATCCACCCTGCAGGCCAAGGTGCAGCCAATCCTATGAACTATCTCGCTAGCAGATAGTCGTATTTCATTAAAACTCAATTAACAGTCGGGAAAGCTTCTACTTTTCCGGCTGTTTTCATGTGAGCGCAAAATTCAAACTGAAATTTTCAGAATTTTTTTAGCAAAGGATAGCGATCGCCAATTTTTTATGCTAATTTAATAAAGCGAAATCAATTAAAGCTGATTGACGCAATTCGGCTCAGTAGCTCAGTGGTTAGAGCAGGGGACTCATAAGCCCAAGGTCGCAGGTTCAAATCCCGCCTGAGCCATACAGGATAAAGTAACAATACCATTTGAGCTTGGATTGAGCGATCGCTTGAGTTTCTATCGAGAGCGTTGAAGGGTTTGGCTCAGACTAGAGTTAGAGGTCGCCAACTGTTGCAAGATGAAGTTTAGGCGCTGACGCTGCTTTAACCAGACTCTACAGGCTTCTTGGACCAGTTGGGTCTCTTCTTCGGTTAAGACATCTTCAGGCTGGTTAGAGGCCAGAATTTTGGCTGCTTTTGCGGCTTTGTGATACGGAACTCCATGCTTGACTAGCTCCGTATGGAATAACTCTTCTTTTTGCTTAGAGGATATTAAAAACTTTTCCTGCATGGGGGCTGAGCAACAGGGAATGAGTAAAGTTAAATGGTGTTACCGCCCATTACTTTAGTGATCCCCTCAGCCGCTCACATCCGTCCTGGGAGAGGTCGTAAGACAGCTCTCTGGCTTCAGATACCTAGACAAATTCACTATCGCTGAAACCAGGCTGTTAGAGCTACTGCAAGGCCATCAGCGGCATCGTCTGGTCTAGGAATCTTATCTAAGCTCAGCTCACGGGCTACGGCTTGCTGGACTTCTTGCTTATCGGCTCCACCATAGCCTGTCAGAGCTTGCTTAATCTGAGCGGGCGTAAATTCTACGAAGGGTACCTTGTGCTGTGCGAGTACCAACATCAACACGCCTCTGGCTTGAGCGACGGCAATCGTGTTGCCCATGCGGTAAAAGAATAATTTCTCGATCGCGACTAGATCAGGTTGCCATTGATCCAGGAGGGTATGCAGGTCATCGTAAATTGTGCAGAGGCGATCGCCCATCTCAGTATGGGCTGGCGTTTGGATCACCCCAAAATCAAGCAAGGTAGGAGCGTGGTTGCCCTCGTCCCTACCCAAAATGATGCCAAATCCTAGGATTGCCAATCCAGGGTCTAATCCTAGGATGCGTTTTTCCATGCTAGTTGAATGAACCTCTGGGTTAGCGGGTTCTAGCGCCAGTCCCGTTCGTGGCGGCAGCAGTTTCAGCTTCTGCTTCTTCTAAGCCAAAGACACGGTTAAACACTTTTTCTACCTTATAGCCAGA
>DATNPE010000514.1:0-5028 GCA_036703355.1 Allocoleopsis sp.
GCAGGGTGGGGATCATCAGGACGCCGAACCAGCCCACATAGAGGCGGTTGTCGGTGCTGGTGACCCAGTTGCAGAACTGCTCCCACAGGTTGGCGCTTTCGCGTCTCTGTAGAGTAGTAGTCATGTTTGGATGAGTGCTTAATGAACTACAAAGTACTTCATGAATCAGTGGATTTGCTCCACTTGAATATTAGGTTAATTCTTTTGTTGAATTTTGTAAAGGGCTTTATGAGTAAATTTTGCAAGTTAATTAATTTTTGTAACAAGCTTGTCATAGCTAAAGAAGCCCTCGCAATGCCGAGTCTGATGTCTCTGGCTGCTGAGAGCTTGCTAGTTTGACGTTTTAGGCAATCGCGGTCTTTAGCGATCGCTCGGAAACAAATCTAGCTTCAGGTTCGCCACTGCTTGCTTTAGATCCAGCGCCAAGTAGCGATCGACGGGTTGATAGGTCCAATATAGGAGGCTTTGAGCGGCTTGGCAGGTCTTGTGAAATCCGATCGCAGGCTGTAACTCTTCGTAAATTGGATGAATCGCCAAGGCGTAGATGTCGCACAAGTTAGGAAAGTCTGCTTGCATAGCAATTAAGGTTTGCCGACCATCCTCTAAAAATTCGTACATCTGTTGCCGCTTCATGTAGGGCGGATCAATCATCCAAGAGCGCACAAAGATTGAAGTACAGTCTGGATCACCTGGAGTTGCCACCTTAAATGGATCAACTTGAGTACTAGTGGTCAGGTAAAGACTTTTGGTGGGCGGCAAGAAAAAATTAACTTCAGATTCACTCGCCACTGGAAACAGAATGTTAATGCCGACAGCAGTTAAGTTGTCGGAGCGGCGTAACACCCGCATACCTTTGGGATATTGCTGAGCCCAACAGCGCAAAATTTTGGCGATCTTGTGTGGGGCGATCGCGGAGGAATCTTTGTCCATCCAGGAGTAGTTACGCGCCAATAAGTTGGCAATCGGAATCGTATCGGTTCTGGGGTTGAAGGCATCTGCAAAAACTTGAGGCAAGCTTGGCGGTGGGTATCCACATCCTCCTGTTGATGACAGAGGTCGAATACCAATACAAATGGTGTGCCCATCAAAGTTTTTTTCAATCAAGCCTAAAGCTGCTAGGCGATCGATCATCATGCCAGCCGCGCGATCGCTACCTCGTTCCTGTTTGCCATAAAACAGTTCTGCTGCTTCTCGGTGGGTGCAAGGTACTAACCCTTCAAACGGCTCTATCTCCGTTAAAGGAGGTTTAGGCAACTGACCTAATTGAGCTTTTTGCTTGAGAAATAGATAAGCCCATAACTGCACCAAGCACTCAGCCCGCCGCCGTGTTAACCCCACTCGCCCCATCCAAAGGGAAACATAATGCTGCTGCTGCTGTATCGAAAACCAGTGGTCTAACAATTCAGGCTTGAGGGAAGACACAGTAACCTTTTCACTTCGTTCTTCAGCAATTAGTTTGGGGCGGCGATCAGAATTAATCATTCATCAATACCTGAGCAGGTATAGGTTTGGAGGATTAGGCACTGACAGAGCAGGGGCGTGAGGCAAAAGAGCACCCTAACGAGTGAGTCTTAGAACAGCAATTCAGTTGAAAATCTAAACTACAAGCGAGCGATCAAAAGTTTGATCATAGCTCCAAGCTTAGCGGATGCAGCTTCAGGTCTCCCTAAGCGCCACTCTTATGTGCTCAAGCCGCTAACACCACAGTTGCGGTCTAAGCTGATCATTCAGCTACGGTTTAATTTGTTTTTGCCTAATTGATATTATTCCGCAATTTCTCTGTTGAAAGAGGGATTGTAACAAAAAACTTCACCCCACTTCACCCCACTTCACCCCACTTCAGATTGGTCAGGACCACTTCACAATTCTGGTGGTGCCTACAGCTTGCTCATTGCATGTTCATTCCAGGAGCGCTCAGAATGGCTGCATGATTTGAGGAGCAATTCTATGACAGCCCGTCTACTGCCCAATCCTGTAGAGACTCAATTCCTCAAGGCTTCTTCCCCCCAGCATTACTTTCTCAGCAGCCAAAGTTTTAGCAGACGTTCTTACAAATCCAATCCAGATCGAAGAGATGAGGTACCCAACACCAATACAGCTAGCTTAGAAATGATCTGGAACGTTTTGCTAGAGTCCTTACCTCAAGGTGTGATGGTCCTTGCTCGTAACGTTCGACCACTCTACCTCAACGAAAAGGCGAACCACCTGTGTCACCTACTCGCTTCCGGCGATCGCCAACCTGCTAACTTGCCCGTCGTGATTTCGGAAATTTGCTACCGATTACTCAAAAATGCGGGTTCTACCAAGCAACCCTTGGTTGTAGAACGTCAAACTCCCCAAGGTCAACTCATTCGCATCCGAGCTAGTTGGCTCCAAGTCGGCCCCGAAGGCGGTGATACTAGCTCATCTAGCGATACTCAATACATTTTGCTGATCCTAGACAACTCCACTGAAGCACTACAGGAAGAGTTGCGGATTGAGCAGAAAAAATACGACCTGACTGAGCGCGAAGCAGAAATCTGGATGTTGCTACGGCAGGAATACAGCTATCAAGAAATTGCCAAAACGCTGCGGATCAGCTTGAACACGGTTAAAACTCATGTTAAAAACGTCTACGCCAAAAAACGGAGCGGTCAGGGTCGAGACCAGGTTGTCGTGTTCTAAATCATGACTGCTCAGAGTGAGACAAAAGTGTGGAAAGACTGGGCTAGGACAGCTAAAATTGCAACCTGCTGCTTCCTGCTGTTGCCTTTATGTCTTCATTTCCTACATCTACAGTCACCTTTAGTCCTGCTTACACTCTAGTACCAACCTATGAGTGCTTCAACCGTTGCACATACTGCAATTTTCGGGTCGATCCAGGCCAGGATATTTGGCTATCTTTAACCGAAGCGAAAACGCGATTGCAGCGAGTTCAAGCTCAAGGTGCCATTGAAATTTTGCTGCTCAGTGGTGAAGTGCATCCACAGAGCCCACAACGAGCGGCATGGTTTCAGCGAATCTATGAGTTGGCAGAACTAGCTCTATCTCTAGGACTGCTACCCCATACAAATGTTGGACCGCTCAGTTTTGATGAAATGTCGCAACTGAAAGCTGTGAATGTTTCGATGGGGTTGATGCTAGAGCAAGTAACGCCCAAGCTCTTAGATACCGTGCACCGCCACGCCCCTAGTAAAGTCCCTCAACTACGGCTGCAACAGTTGGATTGGGCAGGTGAACTCCGGATTCCTTTTACAACCGGATTATTGTTAGGCATCGGGGAAACACCCTCGGAGTGCTGGACAACTTTAGAAGCGATCGCCCAGATACAGGAGCGTTGGGGCCATATTCAAGAAGTGATTTTGCAACCTCACAGTCCTGGCCAAAACCAAATTTGGCAGGGGGCTACCTTCGCCTTTCAAGAGCTGGTTGAGGTGATTACCACTGCTCGCCAAATCCTGCCTGACAGCATTACCTTGCAAATTCCCCCAAATCTCATTCAGAAACCAGACTTACTGTTAGCCTGCTTAGCCGCAGGTGCCAGAGATCTGGGCGGGATTGGGCCACGAGATGAGGTGAACCCGGACTATGCCCATCCAGAAGCAGAAACTTTAAGGACAAGTTTGGCACGGGCAGGATGGGATCTAGTACCACGCTTGCCTGTTTATCCGCAATATGATTCCTGGTTGCCAACCCAATTGCAAGGTCTGGTGAAACAGTGGCGTTCTGCCCTACAAGTTCAATTCAGCTCCCAATGAATCGCTGCGACCCCAAGCAAAAAGGCTATCCAGAGCTAAGTCCGAATAACCTGTTGAAAATCATGGTTTAAATTAAACGTCCGATATTGATACTGGTTATCGATACCAGTTCGGCGATCGCAACACGAATTGCCAAACTTAAACCACTACTTGGTCGTATCCTTCAGGACATCTTTTAGGGCAGTCCGAGCCGCTAAATGATTTCGAGTTGAGGTGAGAATTTCGGCCTCTCGCTCTAGCCTCGCAACCGTATCTTGCATTTCTAAAAGGGCTTGCTGCTCAGTCGCAACACCATACAAATTGCTGGCAACCCAATAGGAGAGTTCTAACGGTAGGTCAGGGATACTCTCCGGCAATTCGATTACTTGACCTGTAAGCTTTGCGGAAAGATGAACCACATCGCGGAGTAATTGTTCTACTTCAGTCGCTAGAGGTCTTAGATCTTGGTCGGTGGGCTGGTCTTCTATCCACTCTACTAGCCCAACTCGGTAAGGCTTCTCCCGAACATATTCCAGCACCCGGAACCGCTGTTGTCCCAGCGTCCATATCTTCATGCGGTCATCGGGTAAGCGTTGAAACTGAAGGATCTCAGCGCAGCATCCTACAGGAGCAGGTTTACCTTCAACTGGGTCCCACATCAATACTCCGAAGCGGCGATCGCCCTCCAGAATAGTATTCATCATGATCCGGTAACGGAATTCAAAAATGTGCAATGGGAGAGGCCGACCGGGAAACAAAACTACTTCTGGAAGGGGAAATAGGGGAAGTTCTCGAACCGCAATTGATGAGGAGGATGCCATTGTCTAAAAATTAAGAGACAGTGCTTCTGTCTCTACTCTATCCCATATCAGCAAGTCATCATGGCAAAGCTAAGATTTTTCCGTAAACCCTGATCATTCGAGCTTTATCAGATAGCTCAGAAAGTTAAATTAGAACGATTAAAAAAATCCCCTTAAAGCTCATGCCTCATGCTTCAAGGGGATACAACCAACACTGAATTAGGTTACGTCAATGCCCCTAGCCACAAGGCAGCAGGCAGATCAGAGTTAGGTTTTTAAGTCTCTCTATCACCAACCGGAGATACTAGAGTTTAACTTCAATATCAACACCTGCTGGCAGGTCTAGCTTCATCAGAGCATCAATCGTCTTAGAAGAAGGCTGATGAATATCAATGATGCGGTGGTGAGTCCGAGTTTCAAAATGCTCGCGAGAATCCTTGTCTACGTGAGGCGATCGCAGAACGCAATAGATTCTCCGCTTGGTGGGCAGAGGAATTGGCCCTACTGCGGTT
>DATNPE010000515.1:0-16954 GCA_036703355.1 Allocoleopsis sp.
GCTCTTTTTCTGTAGCTTATGAAGACACAGAAGCCTTTGTCAGTCGGCCAGAGTCGGGAGTTTTTACCTCGAAAAAAGTCGGAAAAGTCGGATTAGCCGTTGTAGCCAAACTCAGTCATCAGTCAGACTGCAACCTGGTACGGGGTAGACTAAATACAACTTTGTCATGTGGCTATCGATGGACGCTGAATCAGTATTGGCATGGGTTGACACCCTGATTCTGACCAAAACTGGGCAATGCTTGAGCCATTTGCAAAAAACGATCTTGCAAAAAGTTTGGCAAGGGTACAAGTATTTTGAAATCGCGATCGATTACGGTTGCACCGAAGGGCATGTGAAGGATGTTGGAGCCGATCTCTGGAAATTTCTCTCGCAACAGTTAGGCGAAAAGATTACTAAAACCAACTGCCGAACAGCATTAGCTCGCTACTTTCAATCCACAACCTCCACGTCACCCTCTGCTCTCCCTCAACCGCCTGTTCTATCCTCTGACGAAAGTGTGGCTCCTACTGCCACGACCGAGAGTGCCAACTTTGTGGGGCGGACAAGTGCGATCGCTCACCTCAACCTGCTAACCAGCCAAGTAGCCAAGGCGATCGTGATTCAAGGCGAAGGTGGCTTGGGCAAAACGACCCTAGCCCAGCAATACCTCCAAACCCAGGAATTTGAGGTGGTTTTGGAGCTATTAATGGCCAAAGAAACGCAAAATATTACCTCTGCCGAGCGGGTTGTAGAGGAATGGCTCCAGCATGATTTAGGCCAAGAACCGAGTGTAGACTTTGGGGTCAACTTAGGGCGGCTGAAGCGACAACTGCAAACGCGACGCATTGGCGTACTAATCGATAACTTAGAACCTGCGCTTGATTTACAAGGCCGATTCCTCGCTGCCCATCGTAACTATGTTGAGTTGCTGCGAATTTTGACCGATGGCCGAGTCCGATCGCTGACCTTAATCACCAGTCGCGATCGCTTATGTGAGTCTAGTCTGACCTTGGTACACTATCGGCTACCCAGCTTAGAACCACAGGCTTGGCAGCAGTTTTTTCAGCATCAACAGATCGCGATCGATGAATCTGTACTTCAGAAAATGCACCGTGCTTATGGTGGAAATGCCAAGGCAATGGGGATTCTCTGCGGTGCCATTCAGGAAGATTTTGCCCAGGACATGGCGGCTTACTGGCAGGAAAACAATGGCGATTTGCTGGTGACGACTGACCTCAAAGATTTAGTTGCCAGCCAAGTGGATCGTTTGCAAGCCCTAGATCCTCAAGCATATCGGCTGTTTTACCGTTTGGGCTGTTATCGTTACCAAGATGTCCCCAGCATTCCCACGGCAGCGCTCCTTTGTTTACTGTGGGATGTCCCACCAAGTCTGCACCGACAGACCATTGCCTCCCTACGCAACCGCTCTCTGATCGAATACCAGAACGGTGGCTACTGGCTACATCCAGTCATCCGGGCCGAGGCGATCGCCCATCTCCGAGCTAGTGACGAATGGGTGAGCGTGAATGGCCAAGCCGCAGAATTTTGGACAACTAGCGTATCCACGATTGAAACCAGTCGAGATGCCCTCCAAGCGCTAGAAGCCTACTATCATTACGTCGAAATCAACGATTTTGAGGCTGCAGGTAGCGTCATTCTCAAAAGTAGACATAACCAGTGGCAACAGTTTTTACCTCTTGGCAGCACGCTCTATCGCATGGGTCTCCTGCAACCCCTCCTAGCTGCGATTACTCAGGTAATTGGTAACGTCCAGTCCGATCGCAACCTCAGCGAACTCTATAACATCTGGGGAGATTTACACTGGATTACTGGCAAAATTCATCAGGCGATCGCTTGTCAAGAAACGACGATTACACTGGCTCATCAAGCGTTACAGACTCTCTCTATCAGCCCTAAAACAGGCACCGAGAAACATCAGCTTTACTATTTCAAAATGCTGGAGGTCGATTCTCTGCTCAGTATTGGGCTTTACAAAATCGATCTGTGGGAGTTAGCAGATGCCGCCAATTTATTTCAACAAGTGATCACCCTAGCTCAGAACACTGAACACCACCGTTGGGCCGAGAAAGCGACTGTTTGTTTGGCTTTGGTCAACTCTTACCTGAATTTACCAAAAGCAGCACTAACACTGGCTGAGACGATCTACCCTTCCCTCCCGACCGAACCATTAACAGAGCACAGCGGCAGATTTGCTTACTTTATTCAAATTTTGGGGCAAACCTATGTCAATTTAGGCGATTTTCAAAAGGCAAATGCGATGTATCAGATGGCATTGACCTTTTCTGAAGCGGGTTGCTACACCCAAATTAAAGCCAAAACTCTCAATGGTTTAGCCGAAATTCATCGCCAACAATCTGCATTTTCCATTGCCCTCAATTATCACACCGAAGCGATCGCCCTGCTAGAACAAATTGGTGCTAAATGTGACTTGGCAGAAGCTTATTTTCAATTAGGACTCACTCACCAAAAAATGCATAATCTGGTGATGAGTCGAACTAATTTCGATCGCGCCATTCAGTTATTTACAGAGATGCAAGCACCTCAGCAAGTGCTGAAAGTAGAAAAAGCTCAGAGGTCATAACGCTGCGATCACTAAAGGATTTGATAGGTCTGTCTAGACAGAAGGGTGCGATCGCCTACTAGACTAACAAAGGAGACTATTTCTCACCCAGACGACCGTTGACTGAGACCACCAACTATGCAAAGTAACCAACCACTCTCCCTACCCCTGATGGGATGCGGCACTTGGGCCTGGGGTAATCGCATACTTTGGGGCTACGACGAGAGCATGGATGAGCAATTGCAAGCCGTGTTTAACTTGTGTATGCAGCAAGGGGTAACACTATTTGATACCGGAGACTCCTACGGAACTGGTAAGCTGAATGGTCGCAGTGAACAGCTTTTAGGACAATTCTCTCAGGCATATGTTGGCCCCAACCAAACGGATATCTGCATTGCCACGAAATTAGCAGCTTATCCTTGGCGCTTGACTCGTAAAGCCATGATCTCGGCTGGGCAAGCCTCGGCTCAACGTCTAGGGAGAAATGTAGATCTAGTGCAGATGCATTGGTCTACGGCGAATTATGCCCCTTGGCAAGAATGGTCTCTCCTAGACGGTCTGGGGGATCTCTACGAGCAAGGACTGGTCAAAGCGGTCGGTCTCTCGAATTACGGCCCCAAACGTTTACGACAAGTGCATCAAAGGTTAGCGGAGCGAGGCATCCCCATCGCCACCTTACAAGTGCAATACTCATTGCTATCTACCTACCCTGTGACAGAGTTGGGGCTTAAAGAGGTTTGTGATGAGTTAAGCATCAAATTAATTGCCTATAGCCCCTTAGCGCTGGGAATTTTGACAGGTAAGTATTCTGAGCAAGGCCCATTCCCCAAAGGTATCCGGGGACTCCTGTTTAAGCAACTGTTGTCAGGTAGCCGCCCTTTGCTAGATTGCGTCCAAGCGATCGCCACCTCTCGTGATAAAACCATGTCTCAAGTGGCCTTGAACTGGTGTATTGCCAAAGGCACCATTCCTATCCCTGGCGCAAAAAATGTAGAACAAGCCCAACAGAATGTCGGTGCTTTAGGATGGCAACTGGATGCAGGTGAAATGGCAGAACTCGATCGCGTGGCTGCTAGCGTAGACAAACCAATGGTACAAAATATCTTTCAAACCAAATAAATCAGCCCTCTATCACCTTTGTGATAATTATCACTAAAATGCGAACTCTGCATCACTGAAAGAACAGAACTGCATCACCGAAAAGTCACAACAATATCACCACCGCGGCGCGGGTAATATCACTGGAAAACCTGTTGAATTCGCCGATATTGAGAGTAGGCAAAACTCTCTCTAGAAATATCATGTTAGTCACCGCATGTCTACTACCTTCTGCCCTTTCTGACCTATTTGCTCAGTCTCAAGATTCTGGCAAAATTACTCTCGCCGATCGCTACGGAATCAAAATTGCACTGCTACAAAGTTCTCTAGAGGAAGAAGAATTAGGTTCTATCGATCGCTTGCTCCATGCAGTTCGTCGAGGCCGAGTTGAAATAGTCGATGAACTCTCTGTCATTCTTTCCGATAATTAGCCTCTCAGAAAGTTTTATCCATCGCGCCTCCATTCTCTAATTTAGAAATCTAAACATTACAGTCTGTCCCTCAGCATTATTTTTAACGCCATAAAATTATTGGATTAACCACTCAACCTGTCACAATGAAAAGCGATCGCTCTCTTTCAGCTTGATTGAGGCAGAAAACAAACTTGTGACACAACCTCCCTTATTACTCGCCCTAGATTTTGGCGGCACAAAACACGCAGCAGCACTGATTGTTCAGGGTGAACCGCAATGGCGCGAAACCAAGCGTCAGCTCTCTCCTGCTGAACCGACTGCCCAGACCGATTGGGAAATCATGCGATCGCTAGCCCACGACCTACTCCAAGGTGCAAAACCTAGCGCCATCGGTGTCAGCTTTGGTGGCCCAGTTGATGCCAAGACTGGGACCGTCAGACTCTCCCATCACGTCCCTGGCTGGGAAAATGTGCCCCTCCAGCAATGGCTAGAAACAGAATTTGGTGCCCCCGCGAGTGTCGATAATGATGCCAACGTTGCCGCCTTAGGAGAGCATCGCTTTGGGGCAGGACAAGGCTGTGACAGCTTGTTCTACATCACCATCAGTACAGGTGTGGGTGGTGGCTGGATTCTCAATGGCCAACTGTGGTCAGGGGCTGAAGGGATGGCAGGAGAAATCGGTCATATCGTGGTTGATCCCGATGGACCGCTGTGTCTATGTGGCAAGCGGGGCTGTGTGGAGCGCCTAGCTTCTGGGCCATATATTGCCCAGGCTGTGCGAGAACAGCTAGAAGCCCAACCCCACCGTGGCCAAATTCTGCGATCGCTCGTCAACCACAACCTAGATGCGATTACTGCCCAAGTCGTCAGCCAAGCCACCACTCAAGGCGATGATTTAGCATGGGAAGCCTTGGAAGTTGCAGCCTGGGCGCTGGGCTTAGGAATTGGCAATGTGGCTAACTTGATGAATCCCCAACGCTTTGTCTTAGGCGGTGGTGTGACCAAGGCAGGGGCACAGTGGTGGGAAACAGTCCGCCAAACCGCTCAGAGCACAGTCCTACCGGAAATTCACTTTGAAATTGTCCCGGCTGCTTTAGGGGATGATGCACCTTTGTGGGGAGCGGTGGCCTTGGCTAGCGATCGCCTCCTAGCCTAATCCTTGAGGACTGTATCTATGTCACTTGATTTTTGGGCGAAAACCAGCGGCACCTGGATTAATATCGGCACCGTTTTAGCAGGCACGGCTTTAGGCTTATTGCTGCAAGGTCGCTTGCCAATGCGAATGCAGCGCATCATCACCCAAGGATTAGGGCTGATCACCTTGTTCGTGGGGATTCAGATGGCAGGCAGCCTAACCAAAGCTCAAGCAGGTCGCATTGATGGTGTCGTCTTAGCACTACTGGCGATCGCCTTAGGTGGGCTGTTAGGCGAGTGGTGGCAGCTAGAAGAGCGTCTGACGGCCTTGGGAAACTGGCTGAAGCAACGCTTTAAGGGGGGCGGTGGGTTCACTGATGGTTTCGTCGCCGCTAGCCTTTTGTTTTGTGTCGGCCCCATGACTCTGATTGGCAGCCTCAACAATGGCCTCACCGGAGATAACACCTTGCTAACCTTGAAGGCCACAATGGATGGTTTAGCCGCGATCGCCTTCACCAGCAGTTTTGGCATTGGAGTCGGTTTTTCCACCCTGATCATCCTGGTCTATCAAGGGGGCTTGTCCCTGGCCGCAGGTCTACTGGCTCAGTCCCTCCCCGATCCCGCCACCGATCCCCGTGTTCTGTTGGTAACAGGAGTCGGAGGGCTAATGATCTTGGGCATCTCCCTCAACTTATTGGAAGTTGCCCAAGTTCGCGTCGCCTCACTCTTGCCAGCCTTAGCTCTAGCCCCCTTGATCTACTTCATCTTGGCCCGCTAGAGCTAAACACCTCTCAGTGCTACATGCTGCTACTTACACTCAGCACCCCGCACTCAGCACTACGCGCACGCTTCGCGAACAGCACCCAGCACTCCCTACCATCAAGCCTGCACTTTTTCCCAAGCCTGAATCAGGGCTTGCAGCGCTTGAGGCAAACTTTCCTTGTCAATGTCGATATATTCAAAGGTGCTGCCCATTGCTTGCAGGGTTGAGGTGGGGTAATCGGCAAAAGCAGCGCTGGTGAAGAATCTCAAGCCATTCATGTTAGGGACTCTTTGCTGCTCTAACACCTGCTGAAATTGACTCAGTTGTTGTGGAGACAACCGCTTGATCACCGTGGGCCGAGAGGTCGGAGAATTAGGGCCTTGAGTTTGGCGGTAAATCGTACCATCGGCGGTGAGGTAAGTATCGGTGATGCTCCCAGTCAACCCACCCGAAACGCTAAGCCGAAACACCACATTGTCACCAATTGGCGCAGGCGGCTCGTTGCCTTCGGGGATGAAAGACGTGAAGACTTCACCTCGACTCCCACTAGCTGTAGCGTTTTGGGCAATGCGAGAAGCATCTTCGCTCACGTGATAAACCCAATTTTGTTGATCCCCAGCGACAATCACCTTCCAACCTGAAATCGCAATTCTTGTGCAAGCGCGCCCAGGTTCATAAATACCCATGCAGCCATCAAAGGTGGCAGCTTTCGACTCGAGCACGCGCAAGCTAGAAGCAGGCACACGAGTTTGTTGGGCAATCGTTTCGAACAGGCGATCGACCACTTGAGGCGGCAGAGCCGACGGATCTTGAGTTTCTAACTTGATGACTTGAGCTTTTAGATCACTGCGGTAAACCCAGTTCTCTTGACCATTGGTCATTTCGACCCGCCAGCCCTCTACGGTCGCCATCGCACAGCGCTCATTGGGTTGGGCCAGCCCTAAGCAGCTATCGCCCCAAGTTTCGCGGCTAAAACTAACCACTTTTAAGTCGCGCGATCGCAAATCAAAGCGCTGAACCAAATCTTGTTTGACTCGCCGAACCACCACTTGGGGTAGACGAGTTTTAGCTTTAGCAGCTTGGCCTTGTTTAAGTTGGGCCATCAGGGGTTGGTTAGGGTGCGGCAGTGCCATCACTGCTGTCTCAGAGACAGCACCGAACATCACAGCACCCAACAGAGCCAACGACAAAAGTTTTTGAGGTTGCTTGGTGGTTAGGGAGTTTGAAGTGAAACGCATCATTGCAAGCACCAGAAGTAAGAGAGTAATCAATCACTCTCTCAAATTAGCCTTGGCAACCTAGCCCCTGAGTTTGGTTACAGAATTTGTTACCAAAGTAACCGAATTTAGGCTACCGGAACTCCTCCAGTTTGCCGACTCACCGCTTCTGCGAGATTTTCCAGCATTTCCGCAGTGGTTGTTAAGTCTACACAGGCGTCGGTAATGCTCTGGCCATAGGTAAGTTGAGACAAATCATCGGGAATGGATTGATTGCCCGCCACCAAATGACTCTCAATCATGACCCCCATGATGTGGGGGGAGCCAGCTTTTACTTGATCCGCAATATCTTGCAAGACCAAGGGTTGGCGAGCATAGTCTTTGTCAGAATTGCCATGACTGCAATCAATCATGATGCGCTGGTTCAGCTTGTATCGGTTCAGTTCCTTGGCCGATTTCTCAACATAGGCAGCGTCATAATTGGGTCCCTTCTTGCCACCCCGCAAAACCAGGTGACCATCTGGATTGCCCGTTGTGGTGACAATGCTGGCGAGTCCGTGAGAATTAATGCCCAGGAAATGGTGGGGAGAGCTGGCTGCTAACATCGCGTTTACGGCAGCGCCTAAATTGCCATCAGTGCCATTCTTGTAACCCACAGGCATAGAGAGTCCAGAGGCCATTTCTCGGTGGGTCTGACTTTCCGTGGTGCGGGCTCCGATCGCCGTCCAAGAAATCAAATCTGCGAGATACTGAGGGGTGATGGGATCAAGCAACTCAGTCGCAGCGGGTAAGCCGAGTTTGGCCAGGTCTAGAAGTAGCTTGCGTGCCATCCGTAGCCCCGTATTGATGTCGTAGCTGCCATCTAGGTGGGGATCATTGATTAAGCCCTTCCAGCCAACTGTGGTCCGGGGTTTTTCAAAATAAACCCGCATCACGATCTCAAGCTGATCTTGTAGCGCTGTCCGCAGCTTGAGCAACTTTTGGCCGTATTCGTAGGCCGCGTCCACATCATGAATCGAGCATGGCCCCACAATCACCAACAGACGCTGATCCTCTCCCTGTAGAATATTGCGGATGCGATCGCGGGTTTCTGCCACCAAAGTCGATACTTCTTCGGTGATGGGCAATTCGCTATGAATAAAGGCTGGACTTAATAGGGGACGCGTTTCAACGACGTGCAAATCGTAGGTTCTACGCATGGGACTTATAAACTCTCAACAAAGAAACCCGGTCTCTCAAATTGCAGCTTAACAGGTTCACTCTACCCCGTAACATCTATGGAGATAAATTAAGCCACAATACTTAGATTGAGCCATTCTAACTTGGCCAAAGCTCAACGTTTTGCGGCTAACGTCGGCGGAGCCAGTCAAACACTTGCTCGACCGATAACTTTAAGCTGACCCCTTCTAGACTAGGCAAGCTATCTGTCCCTGAGAGTAAATCTGGCAAGCGATCGGGCTGATATACCAAGACTGACCGTTCCTTGGGATCAATTAACCATCTCAATTGGCTACCATGCCTCAGACAATGCAAAATATTCCCCGTAACTCGTGTCTGACTTTGATCGGGAGATAAAATTTCAATGACCCAATTGGGAGCAAAATCAATTCCTTTACTAATAATCTCGCCGTTTTCGTCCAAGGGCAATTGATTGCTAGCAATGACGGCAACATCTGGAACGACAGAGCGATCGCCAACCGTACAGCGTAATTCTGGAAAGGCCTCATAAGTATCACCCGCTTGATCGATCGCAGCGACTAGGCGCTTTTGTATTGCACTATCCTTGCCGCCCCCCATTGGTTTCTGAATTGCTACTCCGCCAATATATTCCCACGCTGGCGACTCCTCAATGGAGGAGAGTTCAAGAAACTCTTGCAGAGTCAAAACTTGGGATGGTGCGAGAGTCATGGGCGATCGCTTACTTAAGCTTTGGATAAACAGAATCAGCCTAACAGCTACTTTAATGATGACTGTTTTGGGGAGGTAGTGGCTACCTTAGCAGAAGCGATCGCCTTCACGATGGAATAAAACCAGATGTGTACCTAGTTAGCCACGATTTCGCTCTAACAAAAGCATCATTACCAGGCTTAGCAGTACTTGAGCTTCTTCGTTGCCACTGAGTTGATCGACTTGCTTAATCGTAAAAATTCGAGATAAAAACGCTGGACGTTTCTCCAAATACATCACAGCATTTCCGTTCGCTCGATTTACTACATAAGTCGGGTTGAACACATAGCCCGTGAACAGCCCAACGATAGGGATCTCTGCAAATAGAGTATCCATCACCTTTACCCAAGGATTCTGCTCACTAATATTAAAGATAACTGTATCGCCATCATAAATGTCATAGTGAGCCCGCCAGAGAGACTTCATACCACGTCGTTTTACAGCCCCAATGGTTTGACCATTGGTATCTAAGAAGTTATAGCGTGCGGAAAAGTCAATGATGCGATCGGCTTTAATTTCATATTTCAATTGGGTCCGTTGTAAGTCAGCGAAGACCCCAATTACTTCTTTTAGCTTGAAGAGTTTCTGGCGGATACAGAAGATGGTTTCTCCTGTGCCATCTTGCAGAGTGAGTTGAGGTGCTAACGACCAAAGCTTGAAGGTGAGTGTTAATGGATATTGCATAGGTGGTTCTTGAGAAAGGTTAGAAGGGGCGATCGCGCTGTCTAGGCTTGCAGTAAAGCTTGATACCTCATCAACTGAGGGCTTTCCGTAAGCGATCGCAAGCTCAGCATTTTCCCTAGGCTTCCCAGAACTCTCCTAAGGGCAACAAGTCAGTAAAAGAGCTTAACTTTAGTGAGTTAGAAACTACAAAATTTCTTCTAAGTAGTGTGATTAGTAACTTTTCAAAGTAGAGAAATTCTCAACCGTAATCCGGTTGAAACTGGGATAGCAGCCAAGCACTGACCTTGCCATGATTCATTTGGCGGCTGCAACGGAATGCTTCTTCTAGGAGGGCGATCGCTAAGCCAGGTAAAACCTGAGATTGCTCGATTCTGCGACTGCCACGATCCTGAATTTCGAATGCGATAATTTCCACATTTTGTACATCAATAATCCAATACTCTCGTATACCCAGCGCTTCATAAAGGAGCCGTTTCTCGCCTTTGTCATCGGCTAGCGAAGGATAAGCTACCTCAACTACCAGATCAGGCGGTGGGTAAATGTCTAGATCAATAATCGTCGCTTCCCAAGGCACCACCTCTGCATTGGCACCCAAGTAAAATGAGGCATCAGGCTGGGCTTCTTCAGATCCCGTTTTGCGGTAACTACAGTTGTCGTGCACATCCAGGTTGATGCCCCGCAAGCCAGCGAAGAGGTAGAGGGCACCAATGATTGTGGCGTGATCACGGGAGTGGGGATTGCCAAGCGGAGCCATCTCTAGCCTCATGCGTCCATTGTTGTAGTAGCCTTTTGCTGTGGCATAAGCAGGGTCGTCGAGGGCCGCAAGGAAATCAGCCCAGGTAGCGCTGACCCAAACATCAGTTGGTAACTTGGCTTGTAACTGGCTCATAGCAGCACCACTGGCTACGGATAGCTCACATTTTAACTCGGTTGCATTTGGTGAAATTTAGGGCTACTAGATGCGATCGCCCACCTGCACAGCAGAGGTCACGCCTGGAGTAAAATTGTCGTTTATCTGCCACCGCTCACCCCTTGACCCCATGCTTTGCGACTACCTAGTACAAATCCTGACTGCTCGTGTTTATGATGTCGCTCAAGAATCGCCACTAGAGCACGCGCCCAATTTATCGGCACGGCTAAATAATAAGCTGTTGCTGAAGCGGGAGGATATGCAGTCAGTGTTTTCGTTTAAGCTGCGGGGTGCCTACAACAAAATGGCGAACCTCTCCCCCGATCAGCTAGCGCAAGGTGTGATTGCCGCCTCAGCCGGAAACCATGCTCAAGGTGTGGCTTTGGGTGCCAGTCGTCTCGGAACCCGCGCCATTATTGTTATGCCTGTCACTACACCTCAGGTCAAGGTAGATGCCGTCAAAGCGCGTGGGGGTGAAGTGGTGCTGCATGGTGACACCTACGACGATGCCTATGCCTATGCCCGCCAACTCGAAACCGAAAAAGGATTGACCTTTATTCATCCCTTCGATGACCCGGATGTGATTGCGGGTCAGGGCACCATCGGCATGGAAATTCTGCGGCAATGTCAGCAACCGATCCATGCCATCTTTGTCGCGATCGGCGGAGGTGGCTTGATTGCGGGGATTGCAGCTTATGTCAAGCGCTTGCGCCCAGAGATCAAAATCATTGGTGTGGAACCTGTGGATGCCGATGCCATGCACCAATCTCTCAAAGCAGGGCAGCGGGTGCGCTTGTCTCAGGTGGGTTTGTTTGCCGATGGGGTGGCAGTGCGCGAAGTTGGAGAAGAAACCTTTCGTCTTTGCCAGGAATATATAGACGACATCATTCTGGTCGATACAGATGCCACCTGTGCCGCCATTAAAGATGTGTTTGAGGATACGCGATCGATCCTGGAACCTGCTGGAGCCTTAGCGATCGCTGGAGCCAAAGCCTACGCCGAACGAGAGCAAATTACTGGACAAACCCTGATTGCCGTGGCTTGCGGTGCCAATATGAACTTCGATCGCCTGCGGTTTGTGGCCGAGCGGGCCGAGTTTGGGGAACGCCGAGAAGCCATCTTTGCGGTCAACATTCCCGAAGAACCAGGCAGTCTCCGCAAGTTCTGTGAATGCTTGGGTCGCCGCAATCTCACAGAGTTTAACTACCGGATTTCTGACCAAAAAGAGGCCCATATCTTTGTGGGTGTGCAGATCCAAAACCGTGCCGATGCCGCCAAGATGGCTGAAAACTTTGAAAACTGCGGATTCAAAACTATTGATCTCACAGATGATGAACTCACCAAACTCCACCTCCGCCATATGGTGGGAGGTCACTCATCTTTAGCACATCATGAATTGCTCTACCGCTTTGAATTCCCGGAACGCCCCGGTGCCCTGATGAAGTTCGTTACCTCCATGAGTCCCAATTGGAACATCAGCATGTTCCACTACCGCAATAATGGTGCTGACTACGGAAGAATTGTCGTCGGGATGCAAGTCCCCCCACAGGAAATGCAGGAATGGCAAGCCTTTCTCGACACTTTGGGATATCGCTATTGGGATGAAAGCCAGAATCCTGCCTACAAGCTATTTTTGGGATAAAAAACTGTCTCTTTAACGGCGCGATCGCAACACCATCTTGACTCCTCGTTCTGGCCCTAGGGTCACACCTCGGCGTTTGGGACGCTCTGGGCTCTGGTCAGCTAGCTCCAATTCGTAGTGCTGAAGGATTGTGGCCAACACCAACTTCATTTCAAACAGCGCTAACGCCTCACCGATACAACGTCGGATACCACCACCAAAGGGTAAGAACTCATAGGGAGAAAACTGGCGCTCTAGAAAGCGTTCCGGTTTGAATTGTTTGGAGTCTGGATAGAGATCGGGGCGATGGTGGATCAGGTAGATGCAACCGTACAGTCTGGTTCCTGGCTGCAATGAGTAACCCATGAGTTCCACAGGTTCCTTCACAGCTCTGGGCACGGTTAGCAATGCAATGGGATAAATCCGCAGAGTTTCGTTGCAAACAGCGGTGAGATAAGGCAAACGAGCGATGCTAACCGGATCAGGCTCATCTCCTAAAGTAGCCAACTCCTGAAGGAGCTTTTCGCGGATATGAGGAAATTGATGTACCCAGTAGAAGGCCCAGGCGATCGCAGAAGCAGTGGTTTCATGTCCCGCCAAGAGCAATGTCATTAACTCATCTTTGAGTTCAGCATCGCTCATGCATTGGCCAGCTTCATCTTCAGCAGCAAGCAACAAGGTCAAAATGTCTGAATTGGCAGGATCAGGATGTTGTCGGCGGGCTTGAATTTCTGCGTAAAGTAGTTGATCAATCTGTCGCTGGAGATGCCGCACATATCCCCAAGGGCTACGAGGGCCTAAATCTTTTTGTAAGCTCGGAAAAAAGAGCATCCCTGCCAACACCGGAGACTGAAACAGATCCATCAGCGTGGTAATGAGTTGCTTGAGCTGATAGAACTGTTCTCCCTCAGATAAGCCAAATACAACTCGTAAGATCACCTCCATTGAGATGTCTTGAGCCAGCGTCCGAGCGGTAAAGGATTGATTGGGGGCGAGTCGGGCAAAGGCTTTATCAGCTAAATCAACAATGGATTGCCCATAAGCTCGCAGGCGATCGCCATGAAACGGAGGCAGGAGGAGTTTGCGTTCCCGACGATGGCGATCGCCTTCTAGAACAAAGAGGGAATGTTCACCGACTAGAGGCCGCACCAGTTGATTGGGGGGAGCCGCAAACTGCTTGGTATCACTGGCAAAGATCTGTTGAACGGCTGAAGGCTGACTCACGAGCAGCAGAGTATCCGCATTCCCAATCATAGGCGCATTGAAAATATCGCCATAGCGCGCTGCTGTTGTCTCCATAAACCCCAGAGGGTCTAAAGTATATTGCAGCTTCTGCAACCAGGAGGCGGTTTTCGGGCCATCAGGGAGTTTCGTCAGCATGATGGGGAAAAGTGATAGTGCGATTAACCGCAGATCATAGCCTATGTTTTATTGAGTGTTAGTTTGCTGAATTCTCTCTTCAATATCTTCTAGAGTTTGAATGACTAGGCGCTTCGCTTGCAGTTTCCAGCCCCACTGTTGAATCTTAAAAGCAGCAAATCCAGCCGCAGCCACGATCGCAAAATCAAACGGTTGGGAGAAGGAGATCCCTAGCAGCAAACCCAGCCCCGCAATGCCCCAAAATGGCAAAGCCACCGTTTGGCGTTGTTTCTCCACCAGTTGACTCACGGCATCGGTTGGCATCTCTGCCAGGAGGGTTTCTTTAATCTGTCGCTGCTCTGCTAAAGGGACAGAGATACCAATTTTCTGCCGCAGCTTTTCGATTTTGCGTGCATCGGTGCTGTATTGAGTCAGTTCATCCTCGGCCATGAGGATCAAGCGTTCTAGCTGAGCCATTGTTAACTACTGTAATTTGAAGGATTAAGGATTGAGTAATAAAAGTTTACAACACGGGCTTCTCGAATCCTTCAGTTATAGAAAAAGGGAGTGTGGGGTAGTGCCTCAAGTTGAGCAGTCACAGGTCCTAGCGCTCAGGAAAACGGCTTGGGATGGATGTATTTGCTATTAGCTGTCTCCTGTCAACCCCATCAGGAAACTAGCCTCTACAACTCTCTCTCAATCAACTGGGTTCTATGAAACGCCTTGCTATTGTTGGCCTTTTCTCATCTTTGGCTGCGGGTTGCACAGCGCTACAGCCTGCCCCCCAACCTGCTCCACTCTCTGACATCGAGAGCCCGTCGCCGACTCCGACTGTCACTCAGCCTACTTCCCCTCCCTCTAGCCCTCAGGGAGAAAATACTTTTCAGAGCGATCGCTTCGGCTTTCGTTTTCAGTATCCCGCAGGCTTCACCCCCGATAACCGTGGTGAGAATCAGCCACCAGAAGCTAAAGCAGCTCTGCTAGGGCGCATAGAAGTTTGGACCAGTGAGGACTACAAGGCAATCGCCTCTGGCACCTGGAAAGGAGGCGAGTATCCAGCGAGTGTAACAATTTCTGTTTTTGACAACGCCCAGCAGCGTCCCCTGAGCGCCTGGAAGGAAGCCAACCTGAGTCGAGGCGAAGACAAAACCATCACCGTAGCGGGCCAAGAGGCACTATCTTACGCTTCTACGGGTCTGTATGAAGCAGATAATGCGATCTTTGCTAGCCCCGATGACCGCTATGTCATCCATATCCACGGCGCTTACATCAACCCAGAAGATCCTATGCGTCAGGCTTACCAAGAAGTAGTGTCCAGCTTCAAGTTCCGGTAAAAATAAGAGCGATCGCTTGACCTCTCCCCAAACCCTTTCTGCTTCGGAGAGGGGCTTTGATTTTAGCTCCCCTTCCCTAGTAGGGAAGGGGCTGGGGGTTAGGTCTCAAGCGATCGCTCTCGGAGTCTAGGTTGTGTGTTCTAGTGATGATCTGAAGCTTGGCGACTGGCTGTTGTTTCGTGGCTGTGATGACCTGCACCACCATGACCATCGCCATTACCATCCCCATCGCCACCCATTGTTGCTGAGGTCACAGGCACAAAAGCTGGCTGACGCGATCGCTGGAACTGGCCCTCAATGGTTTTGATCACGATGTAGAGCACAGGTACCACAAACAAGCTCAGCACGGTCGCCACACACATCCCACCCACGATCGCGGTTCCCAAAGACTGTCGGGCAGCGGCTCCCGGTCCAGTGGCAACCACCAGTGGCACAGACCCAATCACTGTAGAAATGGCTGTCATCAAGATCGGGCGCAAACGTTCTCGACAAGCTTCGGTGACCGCTTTGATCACAGGTAGACCTTCATCAGAGAGTTGGTTGGCAAATTCCACAATTAGGACCGCGTTTTTACTCGCCATCCCGATCAGCATGACTAGACCGATCTGGGTGTAAACATCATTAGCGGTGCCCCGTAGCAACACTGCAAACAAAGCTCCCAAAACTGCTAAGGGTACAGTCAACATGATGATCAGCGGATCGGTATAGCTTTCATACTGAGCCGCCAGGGTTAGAAATACAAAGGTAATACCCAAAGAGAAAATCAAGAAAGCTGAACCACCTGCCTGAATTTCTTCTAGAGAAAGACCCGACCACTCATAGCGGAAACCTTTCGGTAGAGTTTCGTTGGCGACTGCCTCCATCGCTTTAATGGCTTGCCCAGAACTCACCCCAGGTGCTCCTGAACCATTGATCTCAACCGAACGGGAGAGATTGTAATGGGTGATAATTGATGGGCCAACGGTCTGTGTGACTCGCACCAAGTTACCCAGAGGGATCATCCTGCCAGTGCGCGATCGCACATACAGTTTCTTGATGTCCTCAGGATTCGAGCGGAAGCGGCTATCTGCTTGCACATACACCCGGTAGGCTCGTTGAAACTGGTTGAAGTCATTGACATAAGTTGAGCCGAGGAAGATTTGCAAGGTGCTGAAGATGTCTTCCGGCGAAACTTGCAGTTGGTTGGCTCTCACCCGATCCACTTCCACCGAGATCTGGGGAGTGTTGGCGTTAAAGGTAGGCCGTAACCCTGCCAGTTGCGGTTTCTCAGGCGAGGGATAGGTGCTGGCTCGCCCCATGAATTTCCCTAACACTTCCCCAATCGTAGCGAAATCGCTACCAGAGCGGTCTTGCAGATGGAACTCAAATCCCCCAAAGTTACCAATCCCTTGAATTGGGGGTGGTGGAAATGGCACCACGATCGCTTCCTTAATGCCGATGAGTTGGGGAAACAGCCCAGATGGCTGAGGGAAGAAACCCCCGATAATGCCTTTAACCGATTGTTCCGCTTTAGGCCGTTCTTCCCAAGGCTTGAGGGTGGAGAAAATCAGTCCATTATTGGGCGTGGCACCACTAAAGCTAAATCCCCCGACCGCAAAGATATTTTTAATTTCAGGACGTTGCTTCATGACCTCCTCAGCTTTCTCCAACACCTCTTCGGTATAGCTGAGAGAAACCCCTTCGGGTGCTTGAACGATCGTAATAAAGTAACCTTGGTCTTCCTCCGGGACAAATCCCGCTGGCACGATCGTATAAATCCAATAGGTAAGAACCAAACCCAAGGAAAACAAAGCCAGCACAATACCCTTGTGCCGAACGACTTTAGTTAAGCCCCGACCATAGCTTTGGCGAGTCCGCTCGATCGCGCCATTGATGCTATTAAAGAACCAATTGTTGGGGGCCGTATGTCCT
>DATNPE010000516.1:0-6010 GCA_036703355.1 Allocoleopsis sp.
GGCATTGATCAGTTCTTGTAGGGCACCAGAAGCTTCAAAACTCACGACTGGCAGCTTTTCAATCACCTGCGTATCGCCTGTGCTAATTCGCAGGGCATCTTCTAAAGAAAGGGCCATTTGATCTTTGCGCTCGGCAAAGAAATTTTGAGCGGCGCGGATGTCTTGGGGGCGTAGTTCCACCCACTCACCGTTGATTTCCACTAAGGGCGTATTTAGAGCTACCAGGCGATCGAACTCGGCTTTGGAAAGGGTTTGACCGCCAATCGACAAGCCCCAACGGAAATTCAGTAAGCTTTGGAGCCCTAAACGGCGATCGCCTGCTAGAGGAGTTTCTGCTTGAATTTTCAGGCCGAGACGGTTGGCCCAGCCTTCCTGATTGGCTAATCCGGGCGGTAGGATGACGCCGAAACCGCTATCTTGTAAGCGCCAAGCTGCCGTTTTAATGAACTCATATACCTGCAAGGCAGTGAGGCGACAAAACTGCGGTCGCTGTTCGTGCAAGCTGGGTTCTAGCAATGGATAAAGGCGTGAAGCCAGACCTAAGCCTGCCAGTAATGTTTCTTGGGGGCGCTCAATGGTACGGCCTAGATACACGAGTCGCTCGACGGGATTGCTCCAAATTGTCGGAGCGCTAACCAAGAAATCGGCATCATTGGCAGCTTGCAAGAAATATTCCAGCAGCCACTCGGTTTGACCGCTGACCGGAGGATGTAAATAGAAGCAGGTGCGAAACCGCCGCTGTTCGACTAAATAGTCGTGGAGAGGAGCAGTCCAAGTGTGTAAAGCCGCTTCCAGACGCTCTAACGTGGCAGCATCGGTAGCGACTACCCCAGAGTCAACGCTCAATGCTTGCAGCCAGACTTGCAGAGCGGGATCAATCGCTGTGTCTGGTTTACGGCGATCGCCTGGGGCTAGAGTGGCAGGAGGAGTTGCGATCGCTCTAACTTGGGTATCCAAGGTACTGTTTAAGAACCCTCGAATTAAATCCTGCGGAGCCAAGGGGAGGTCTAGGGCTTGAGCGGTCGGTGCAGTTTGATAAGTTCGGCAAACGGCGGGTAAGTGCTGCCCAAATTTCTCTAAGCGAGCTTGATCGGTGGCGCTGTCGAGTAGGGCTTGCCAACGAGCTACCCCCCTGCTGTCCTGGGTTTCCAGCATCGGCAAAAATTTTGCTCTTGCCAAGAGATCCAGACTCCAGCGGGCCATGTGGGACCAAAAGCGCAAATCGTCTCCCACAAAGGAGTCTTCTGCCCCAAAGGAACTGAGCGGCAAAGCTTGGAGAAATTGTATCGCTGCTAGGGGTGGCAAACAAAAGCCTTCTACCCGCCAGGGAGAGAGATAGAGAGCTTCGGGTGTGGCTTCAGCTTCAGTGACAGCGGCAGCAGAATGTTGAGGAATCAAGGCTGTGGTTGTGACCCAAGTGGGTAGGGCTAGCACTTGAGTCTGCCAGGTAATGGCGGCGTGGGTAGCAGCAGGGGCATCCACCGCGATCGCAGTAGGGGCAGAATGGGTAGTACTACTCGCAACGGTACTAGCAGCAGTACGCTTACGACCACGGCCTACCCTAGTCGAACTTTCGGCAGTAGGAGATGTAGCGGCACTAGCGGCAGTTGGGGGTAAAGTCCACTTGAACTTGCCTGCTTGTTGCAGCGATCGCAAGAACTCCACTAATTCATCTGGAGCGATCGCAAAGGGATGGACAGGAATGGTATCGGTGGTGATGGCGATTTCGTCGGCAATGCGTCGCCAAGCTTCACCCCAGACAAAAAAGCAACCTGTGAAATCAAGAGATGGCGCAGATCCTGGTTCTGATGCACTCTGATGAGCAAGATTGCTGGAAGTTTGTAGTAACCAACTACCGTGTAAAATTGCCATGCGATTTTAAATTGCCGAACTTTATCAGGATTAAAAGTTGGAAAGAGAACCTACCAAGGCTTGCGGTCTGTGTACTAACGACTTTTTGAATTAAAACTTTTGACGGTCACTTATGAAACTTCAGTTGCCGCTCGACAAAACTCTGCGAAACGGTTGGCGAGCTGAGCTGGACAGAATGCAACTTCCAGAGCAAGAGTCAGTCCGAGAACTGCTGAATACTGTGATTATTGAAGGTCAAACTTATCCTCAATTTCAACCTCTGAGCACCAGCGAATTTGTTGCGTATTGGGCGAGCCATGATGCATTTGTTGTGCGAAGGGTGGGTGAGTTGGGAGAACAAGAATCACCAAAAATTCTAGGGGCGTTTTATCTCAAGCCAAATTTTCCAGGACGTGGTGGCCATATCTGCAATGCGGGCTTTATTGTGCAGCCCGGTCTGCGGAGACAAGGCATTGGGCGTTGGATGGGAGAGGCTATGTTAGCGATCGCCGCTGCCCAAGGGTATCAAGCCGTGATGTTTAATTTAGTGTTTGCCACCAATACTCCTTCCATCAGCCTATGGCAATCTTTAGGATTCAACACGATTGGTCGAATTCCTAAAGCCGTACAGTTAGCTGATGGCGCTCAAGTCGATGCCCTCATTCTATATCGGTCTTTAAATTGATTGTGCTTATCGGTAACTTGTTAAATCTCTGAAGAAATTGTTGCGATCGCTGATATTCCCGTAGTGAGTAATCGTGACCAAATGCCTGATTGAAAACTTGTTTTACAGGAAGTATTTCTAGTGAACTACTTGTAAAAAATTTTGTTAATTATTGTTGAGCTGAATGACTAAAGATTGAAGATGTCGCGCCAGATTGCCTGGGGTAATTTTTACAGGCGATCGCCCCAAAGACTCTCCTGAAAGGCAGCACAAGGTCATCAGTGCTAGGATTGCCTCAGAAGAAAAAATAAGAACAACAAAGGAACGAACGCTACATGGTAGAGATAGACAAGTCAATATCCTTCGACGGGCGGGATATTCGACTTAAGGTTGGTTTGCTGGCTCCGCAGGCAGGCGGATCAGTGTTAATTCAATCGGGCGATACGGCGGTTTTAGTCACGGCTACCAGAGCAGCAGCGCGAGAAGGAATTGATTTCCTGCCGTTGCTGGTGGACTACGAAGAAAGACTTTATGCAGCAGGCCGCATTCCGGGTGGGTTTCTCCGGCGCGAAGGTCGCCCTCCCGAAAAAGCCATCCTCACCAGTCGCCTGATCGACCGTCCCCTGCGTCCGCTATTCCCCTCTTGGCTGCGGGATGACATTCAAGTGGTGGCTACCACGGTATCGATGGATGAGCGAGTGCCGCCCGATGTCTTGGCAGTCACGGGAGCCTCGATCGCAGTCCTTCTGGCTCAGATTCCCTTCAATGGCCCAATGGCAGCCGTGCGCGTCGGTCTGGTGGGTGACGACTTTATTATCAACCCCACCTACAGCGAGATTGAGTCCGGTGACTTAGATCTGGTGGTGGCTGGTTCCCCTGATGGCGTGGTCATGGTGGAAGCAGGAGCGAACCAGTTGCCTGAGCAAGACATGATCGAGGCGATCGACTTTGGTTATGAAGCCGTTCGTGACCTGATTCAAGCACAGCGGGATCTGCTGGATGAGTTGGGCATTGCGTTGGTACAAGAAACCCCACCCGAACTTGACTCCACACTGGAGACTTTCATCCGCGATCGCGCGACGGCTCAGATTAAAGAGATTCTGGCCCGCTTTGAACCCGACAAGAACGTGCGGGATGCGGCGTTGGATCAAGTCAAAGAAGCGATCGCCAGTGAGATTGCTGCCTTGGAAGAAACCGATCCAGTGCGCGTGGCAGCGGCAGAAAACTCCAAAGCGCTGGGCAACACCTTCAAAGACATCACCAAAACCCTGATGCGCCGTCAGGTAATTGAAGACGGCGTGCGCGTCGATGGTCGGAAACTTGATGAAGTGCGTCCCATTTCTTGCCGTACAGGGGTCTTGCCTCCACGGGTACATGGCACGGGCCTGTTTAATCGGGGCTTGACTCAAGTGTTGTCGGTTGCCACTTTGGGGACTCCCGGCGATGCCCAAGAACTAGACGACCTGCACCCTGATGAGCAGAAACGTTATCTGCATCACTACAACTTCCCCCCTTACTCTGTGGGCGAAACTCGGCCCATGCGATCGCCTGGTCGTCGGGAAGTCGGCCACGGTGCCCTGGCAGAACGCGCCCTCGTGCCTGTCTTGCCAACTCAGCAAGAATTCCCCTATGTGATTCGGGTGGTATCTGAGGTGCTGTCCTCCAACGGTTCCACTTCGATGGGTTCCGTTTGTGGTTCGACTTTGGCGCTGATGGATGCGGGGGTGCCCATTACCAAGCCTGTCAGCGGTGCGGCGATGGGTCTGATCAAGGAAGGCGATGAAGTCCGAATCTTGACCGATATTCAAGGCATTGAAGATTTCCTCGGCGATATGGACTTCAAGGTGGCAGGCACCGACAGCGGTATTACTGCCCTCCAGATGGACATGAAGATCACCGGATTGTCGATGGAGATCATTGCCAAGGCGATCGAACAAGCCAAACCCGCCCGGATGCACATCTTGGATAAGATGCTGGCCACGATCAACCAGCCTCGCCAAGATCTCTCGCCTTACGCACCTCGCCTGTTGACGATCAAGATCGATCAAGACCTGATCGGCATGATCATTGGGCCTGGTGGTAAGACGATCAAAGGTATTACCGAAGAAACCGGAGCCAAGATCGACATTGAAGACGATGGCACCGTCACGATCTCGGCAGTGGACGGCGAAAAAGCCAAGCGCGCCCGCAACATCATCCAGGGCATGACCCGCAAGCTGAATGCTGGAGATGTTTATGCAGGTCGTGTGACGCGGATTATCCCGATTGGGGCGTTTGTGGAGTTTCTCCCTGGCAAGGAAGGTATGATCCACATTTCCCAGTTGGCTGAGCACCGGGTTGGCAAGGTAGAAGATGAAGTCGCTGTGGGCGATGAAGTGGTGGTGAAGGTCCGGGAAATTGACAACCGGGGCCGCGTCAACCTCACTCGCTTGGGCATTCACCCCGATGAAGCTGCTGCTGCTCGCGAAGCTGCCACGGTGGAATCTAAGTAACTTTAAACTCTGAGGGCTGAGGGACTACTTCACGCTCTAGCAGTTGCATAAGGCGATCGCTTTTTTCCGAGTTGGAGAAGGGCGATCGCTTTAAGTTTAATTGTTGGCTCGTAGGTAAAACCGCCCCCTCAAAGCCTTAAACTGGAGGTTGCATTTCAAAGTGTTGTGAGTTTGGCTGAAGCACCCGTGCGCAAAATCGTTATTGCTGGCAACTGGAAAATGTACAAAACTCAGGCAGAGTCCCTGGAGTTTTTGCAAGGATTTATGCCCGAATTAGATGCAACCCCAGATGAGCGGGAAGTTGTAGTTTGCGCTCCCTTTACCGATTTAGGGCTGTTGTCTAAGAGTCTGCATGGTAGCCGCGTGCAGCTAGGCGCTCAGAATGTCCACTGGGAAGACGTGGGTGCCTACACGGGTGAGATTGCGGGAGCGATGCTGGCTGAAATCGGCGTTCGCTTTGTCGTCGTGGGTCACAGTGAGCGGCGGCAGTACTTTGGCGAAACCGACGAAACCGTGAACTTACGTCTCAGAGCTGCACAACGCCACGGCCTCACCCCCATCTTGTGTGTGGGTGAAACCAAGCAACAGCGGGATGCGGGCGAAACGGAAGCCGTAATCTTTAACCAGTTGGCCAAAGACTTGGTGGGTGTAGACCAGCAGAATTTGGTGATTGCTTACGAACCCATCTGGGCGATCGGCACAGGGGATACTTGCGATTCAGCAGAAGCCAACCGCGTGATTGGGCTGATTCGGCAGAAGCTCACCAATCCTAATGTCTCGATTCAATACGGTGGGTCGGTCAAGCCAGACAACATTGATGAGATCATGGCGCAGCCAGAAATTGATGGAGCCTTAGTGGGTGGCGCGAGCCTAGACCCAAAGAGCTTTGCTCGCATCGTCAATTACCAAGCGTAGAATCCGGTAGCTAGCTCCATTCTCGGAACTTGAAGTACAAATCTTGGGTAGGGGCGGATGGCTGTTCGTCTCTACTATTTTTTTAGGC
>DATNPE010000517.1:0-4104 GCA_036703355.1 Allocoleopsis sp.
ATGATTTGCGAACTCCAATCGTTGGCACTTTATTGGTGCTAGAAAATTTGCAAAATAAGGCGCAGAATCAATCGGACGGCAAGGTGATGATCTCTCAAGCGATTCTGCAACGGATGATCCAAAGTAGCGATCGCCAATTGAATTTGCTCAACCTGTTACTGGAAGCCCATTTCAATGAAGCAGGCAATATACGGCTCGCCCAACAACCAATCGCTTTGGCTACGTTTGTGCAGGGTGTGGTAGAAGACCTAGAGCCGCTCCTGACCAAAAACAGTGCCCATCTCACCCATCTGATCCCCTCAGATCTGCCGCCCATCTCCGCCGACCCCTTGCAATTAAGACGAGTCTTTGAGAATCTTCTGACCAATGCTCTCAACCATAACCCGACGGGGCTGAGTTTAACGCTCAACGCCACACTCTGCACCAAGGATATTGCCGCTCTAGTGCCCCAAACCGAATCAAACATGATTTGCTGCACCGTGCAGGATAATGGAGTCGGCATGACCCAAGCTCAGTGCGATCGCCTATTTGAGCGGTATGCTCGCGGTAATAGCACCCAATCGATTGGGGTCGGTTTAGGACTGTACTTGTGCCGTCAAATTATTCAAGCTCACGGGGGACAAATCGGGGTCAACAGCACACCTGGACAAGGCAGCACATTTTGGTTCACATTGCCGCTAGCTGCTCTCAGTCAGTCTTAAAAGCACTACTTGAAGGAGAAAGTTTTCTCGACATATCTCCCCTTAACTAACCTCTTTACTCGATTAATTCACCAATATTAAAATCGATTCTGATCCAGCCTCGCAGATGTCGGAGATTTGCCAGCAACAGTAAGGGAATTTGCCAGTGATGCACCATGAAAAAGGGGAGTGGATCATTGACGGTAAATACGGCATCAGTGCCTCGCCAAATATTGCGCCACCAGCTTTGCAGTTGCGAGAGCGATCGCACTTCATTCAGCCGCCAGAGTTCGTGATAGAGCCAGTAGGTTGGCCTGCTGTTGGGGAGCGGTTGTAAGGGTTCTGCGGGCGGCTCTAGATTGAGGTAGGCCTCGGCTACGCCTGGATGGTTGTAGAACATGGTGATCGCCGAATGGGTGCGAGGATTACACTCAATCGGGTAGACGGTCCCATCTTCAGCCAGGATAATGTCAAAGGAAGCTTGTCCAGTGCCACCTACGCCTTCTAGAAATCGCTTGATCCAATCGCTAATTTCAGGTCTATCGACTTGTTCGTAGTTCACCTGAAACGCTGACGACTCGCAGCAACAGTAAAGTGTAGATTCACCATTTCGCACCGTGCTGTGGGTGCAGTACTCCTGCCCAGCGATAAACTCCTGCATGATCCAAGGCGTTTGCTCACTAATGGGCAAACTTCTCACGAACGCAGCCGTCTCCTCAGGCGTGGCACCGGGAAGTTTAGTGAGATCCAAACGACGCACTGCATCGTAGGGGATACTTTTGAGGATATAGGGGTGTTTCTCCTGCGAAAAGTCAAAGTTTAGAACTTGTTCCGGAGCCGTAATTTTGAATGATTTGGGGACAGATAGCCCTAGCGATCGCGCCTTTTCAGCAAAGGCAAATTTGTCATCTAACATCCGAGTTGTCTCAGCATCGTAGTGAAACACCTCACAGTAGTCTGCCAGGGGATGCTTCTCCATACCATCGGGGTAGACCACAGCAAAAATTGCGACGGGAATAAACAGATCAATCTGCTCTTGTTGGGCGATCGCTTGCAATCTCTTGGTATATCCTTCTAGATCTTTTTGAGGGTCAGGGACGGTGTAAAAACCCGCCACGGCGTTAGAAAATTGATTGCCATTCAGCCAAAACTTTTCTGTGTCAATCAAAATCACGCGATGCCCTGCCGCATGAAACGAACGAGCGAGTTGCAGGGTTTTGGTCATCCGCGCTCCTGCAATCAAAATATTTTTGGGAGTCGCCGCCACAACAGGAGCAGGCTGGAAAGGGCAACTGATCCAACTCCAGACCCAGGCCAGGAGAACAATTGTCAGGTTAAAGGGAAAGGCGATCGCCAGTAAAGCCAGCGTCCCCAAGTTTTGTACCAGAGCCAACATTGGCTGTTCCCAGTTCCGCGATCGCGCCTCTCTGGCGATCGGTTGTGCACGTTCCATTGCTGGCATCTCTGAAGGAAATGTCTTTGTTTCCATAAATCACTGACACAACATGATAATTTTGCTCCCCTTCCTACCCCTGCGGGGAAGCAAGCTACGTAGAGAAGGGGCTGGGGGTTAGGTCCGCCTCTACAGGCAGCGAATCAGGGTTAAGCCATCGCGCAACGGTAAGAGGACTTGCTCAGTTCTGGGATCAGCAGCGACAACCTGATTAAAATGGGCGATCGCTCTGCCATTACTGGATTGGTCAGATTCGGGGAGATAAACCTGTCCTTGGAATAAAGTGTTGTCCACACAGATATAGCCCTTGGGAGCCAACAGATTGCTCTCCAAAAGCTTCTGATAGTACTGGATGTACTCCTGTTTATCGGCGTCAATAAAGACAAAATCAAACGGAGCTTCTGTTTTTGACAGTTGATCCAGGGTTTCTAGCGCTGCTCCCAACTCCACCCGAATCTTATGACCGTGAAGCGATCGCTGAAAAAGAGATTGGGCGAACTCGGCGGTGTAGGGGTCTACTTCACAGGCAACTAAGCAGCCATCGGCTGGCAGCGCTTCTGCCATTGCCAAAGCCGAGTATCCGGTAAACATGCCAATATCGAGAATTCGACTAGCCCCAATCATGTGCACAAACATTTTTAGGGTTTGCCCTTCCACATGACCCGAAAGCATTTCCTGCTCTAAGGGACGCACGGTTTCCCCACTACCAAACTTTGCCTGCCAAGGTTCATGGCGGGTTCTTTGGGCAATTTCGGTCAGGGCTGGAGATGCTGCCGTGGTCGATTGCTCTAGATAGTCGTCTAACCCTGCCATGAGCAATAGCGCTTGCTGCAAATGGGTGGCTAGATCGGCAGGGACATCAGCACTCTGTATCAACAGAGCCATTGCGGCTTCCAAATGGCTGACAGCAATCCCCAAAGGAGTAACAGGACGAGGGAGATTTGAGAGATCCTGCTCTGCGATCGCACGCATTAGGCTTTGCCTCCGACTAAAGCAGGCTTAGCTTCTACGGCTTGGCTGCCACCCACATAGGCATCAATACCCGCACCCGCACGCGGATAAGCCGCACAGAGATGCTTATGTTCTTGGAGCGCGGCATCAAGTTCTTCACGGGTGAGATCGTTGACAAAGTGACAAGTTCCAATCGGACGCGGCATGGCTGCTCGTAGTAAGCCATCGCGAGTCAGGCTAATGGATTGAGTCGCTTGCCAAAGTAGCTCACTGTCGAGCATCGGGTGATCGAGGGAGAGTCCGAGACGGCTCATGAGACCCAAAATCCGATCGCGTTCTCTCGTGGTGATGTACTGTCGTTGAGCGGCGATCGTGGCGGATAAGGCCATGTCAATGTTAACTGCGTGACCATGCAGCAGGGGTGGCTCTGGAGCAAGTTCCAGCGTTGGACTCCAGGTATGACCATAGGCAATGACGCGATCGAGCATCAACTCATGCAGGTTAGAAACTTCTAATTCCAGCATGGTTTTAATCGATTCGTAGTTTACTCGGTGCCCAATCTCTTGTAAGAATTCATCTCCTTCTAAATAGCCAAAGTGACTCTGTAGCAGTTCCTCACCATGACAATCGAGTAAATCAAAGACTTCAGCATTCGACACCACAGCGATCTTGACCAGTTCAGCCATGCCATTGCGGATTTGATCCACAGGTAATGTCCGCAAAAAGGAGAAATCCAGAAAGATCTCTTTAGGCGCATGATAAGCACCCAGGCGGTTCTTCAGTTTGCCATGATTCACCGCGACTTTAATAGCAATGCCAGCATCAATCAGACCAATGAGTGAGGTGGGGATGCGGATGTAGTTGGTACTGCGACGATAGGCTGCACAAGCAAAACCAGTGACATCCAGGACCAAGCCGCCACCGATCACTAAAACAGGCTCTTTCCGCAATAGATTAAATCGGCAGAAGGCATCCACAATCGTTGCAAAGGTTTCTAGAGTTTTATCCGGTTCCTCAATG
>DATNPE010000518.1:0-4832 GCA_036703355.1 Allocoleopsis sp.
AGAGTTAATAAAGATTTATTTCACTGATTAATAAGCCAGATTAAATTGAACTCTCTGGGGTTGGCACACTGACTCCGGAGAGTTTCTAAGCAGTACTAAATGGTGAATTTTCAAGGGCGATCTCAATGAACCAGTTTCTCATCCAGTCCAGCTGGTGGGTTCCCTTTTATGGGTTGCTGGGTGCGCTCATAACCTTGCCGTGGTCAACCGGCATTGTACGCCGCACCGGACCCAGACCAGCCGCATATTTGAACATCTTGATGACTGTTTTGGCTTTTGTGCATGGTACTGTGCTCTTTCGAGCCACCCTGAACCAAGAGCCTCAGCAGTATATTGTTCATTGGCTGAGCGTCGCAGATTTAGATCTGTCCTTTGCCCTCGACATCTCTTCGGTCAGTGTTGGGGCAATGGAGCTGATCACAATTCTGAGCTTTTTGGCGCAGCTCTTTGCCTTGGGCTATATGGAGAAGGACTGGGCCTTGGCTCGCTTCTTTGCCTTGATGGGATTTTTTGAGGCAGCCATGAGCGGCTTGGCGCTGAGTGATTCTCTGCTTCTCAGCTATGCTCTCTTGGAACTTTTGACGTTATCGACCTACTTGTTGGTGGGCTTTTGGTACGCTCAGCCTTTGGTAGTGACGGCGGCCAGAGATGCTTTTCTGACAAAGCGGGTGGGAGATTTGTTGCTGCTGATGGGGGTGGTTGCCCTCTCTAGCATGGCGGGCAGCTTGAATTTTTCTGATTTGTACGAGTGGGCCGAAACCGCGAATTTATCTCCCACAACGGCCACATTACTCGGTCTATCTCTGATTGCGGGACCGATGGGTAAGTGCGCTCAGTTTCCACTGCACCTGTGGTTGGATGAGGCGATGGAAGGCCCCAATCCCGCGTCAGTGCTGCGAAACTCCCTGGTGGTGGGTTGCGGCTCTTATGTGTTGATTAAGCTGCAACCGATTTTGGGTCTGTCCCCCGTGGTGTTGACGACCTTGGTGGTCTTGGGGGCGGTGACAGCAATTGGTGCGTCTCTCGTGGCGATCGCGCAAGTAGACATCAAGCGGGCGTTGTCTCACTCCACCAGTGCTTATTTGGGCTTAGTCTTTATTGCCGTTGGTATGCAGTGGAGCGGATTTGCCCTACTGTTGCTGTTTACCCACGGCATTGCCAAAGCTCTGCTGTTTATGAGTAGTGGCTCGGTCATCGTTACCACGAATAGCCAAGACCTCACGGAAATGGGAGGGCTTTGGTCCCGGATGCCTGCGACCACAATCGCATTTTTGGTGGGGATTGCAGGTCTGGTTGGGTTTCTGCCCTTGGGTGGTTTCTGGGCCTTCGAGCGGGGCGTGGATGTCTTCTGGATTGAGCACCCCTGGATCGTAGCCATTTTGCTGATTGTCAATGCTCTAAGTGCGGTCAACGTCACACGAGTTTTCCGGTTAGTCTTTCTAGGCACGCCACAGGCCAAAACTCGGCGGGCTCCAGAAGTCCCCTGGCCGATGGCTGTACCTATGGTGAGCTTGACCATCTTCACGCTACTCGTGCCGCTGGTGATGCAACCCTTGTCGCTGCTGCCTGATTGGAGTTACTTGAATCAAGGGGCTGTTTTGGTGGTGGTGCTGTCAGGCGCGATCGGCTGTGGGGTTGGCGCAACGATGAGTCTATCGAGAACGTTGTCTCGACCCATCTTGATTCCGTTGAGATTTGTCCAAGACTTGCTGGCCTACGATTTCTACATCGATCGCCTGTATCGCGTCAGTGTGGTCCTGAGCGTAGATTGGCTATCGCGCCTGAGCTCTTGGTTCGATCGCTATGTGGTAGATGGGTTCGTTAACTTTGTGGGTATTGCTTCCATCTTTAGTGGCGAAAGCCTCAAGTACAGTGTCTCTGGTCAAAGCCAGTTCTATGCTCTGGTTGTGTTCTTGAGTATTACCGTCTTGGGCTTGTTTTTGAACAGGTCGCTTGTCAGTGGCATCATCACGTTTCTGATGGGCTCATCAGCGTAGGGAGGAGAGGTCATGCTCAGCAGCTTAATCTGGATACCTGTTTTGGGAGCAATAGTGGTGGCGCTTTGGCCCCAATCTTTGCCTTCCCACCGTTATCGAACCTTGGCTTTGGGGTTTGCCACCATCGCTCTGGGCCTATCGATCGCTTTAGCAACTCAGTTTATCCAGGTGGAACCAGGGCAACAGTTTCAGGAAGCGTTGCCTTGGTTAGATAATCTGGGGCTAACCTACCGCCTGGGTGTGGATGGGTTATCATTGCCCCTGGTCGTGATGAATTGCTTGCTCACAGGCGTTGCGATTTATAGCAGTGATGAGTCGGTGCGGCGGCCCCAACTTTACTACGGGTTGGTGCTGCTGCTCAGCGCTGCGGTCACAGGTGCGTTTCTAGCGCAGAACTTGCTCTTGTTCTTCCTGTTTTACGAGGTAGAACTGATTCCGCTTTACCTGCTGATTGCCATCTGGGGTGGGGCGCGTCGTGGCTATGCAGCGACCAAATTCCTGATCTACACCGCAATTTCTGGGATTCTGGTTCTGGCTTCCTACTTTGGGTTGGCTTGGCTGAGCGGCTCGTTCAACTTCGATTACGAAACGGTGGTTGCTCATACGCTACCCCTGGGGCAGCAGATCGTGTTGTTGAGTTTGCTGCTGGTGGGCTTTGGCATCAAAGTACCGCTATTTCCCTTCCATACCTGGTTGCCCGACGCTCACGTGGAAGCTTCTACACCGATCTCGGTGTTGCTGGCGGGGGTATTGCTGAAGCTGGGGACCTATGGCCTACTCCGTTTCGGCTATGGCTTGTTTCCGGATGCTTGGCAAGTTGCGGCTCCTTGGCTAGCGACTTGGGCCGTGGTGAGTGTATTGTATGGTGCCTTGACCGCGATCGCCCAAAATGACATGAAAAAAATGGTGGCTTATAGCTCCATTGCTCACATGGGCTATGTGTTGCTGGCAATGGCAGTGGCGACTCCCTTGAGCTTGATTGGTACTTTAATGCAGATGATCAGCCACGGCTTAATCTCCGCCATGCTGTTCTTGCTAGTAGGTGTGGTTTATACCAAAGCAGGGTCACGGGATTTAAATGTGGTGCGCGGCTTGCTCAACCCAGAACGCGGCTTGCCGTTGATTGGTACCCTGATGATTGTGGGGGTCATGGCCAGTGCTGGGATTCCGGGCATGGTTGGGTTTATCTCGGAGTTCATTGTCTTCCGCAGTAGCTTCCCCGTGTTTCCGGTGCAGACGCTGCTCTGCATGGTAGGCACTGGCTTGACGGCGGTTTACTTCCTGTTGCTGATGAACCGAGCTTTCTTTGGGCGGCTCTCGGAAGCGGTAGAAAAGTTGCCACCAGTCACCTGGCGCGATCGCGCTCCTGCTATCTTTTTGGCCATCTTGATTGTGGCCCTGGGCATTAAACCCAACTGGTTGACGGTTTGGGGTGAAACCACAATTACCGCCATGGCTCCTGTCCCCAATGCCGTGGTCGTCAAGGCAGCACCAGTGCCAGATAGGGCGAATCCTACTGAGAATGTCGTGAAAGCCCCTCTCTTAACTAGTTCAGCTGCGATCGCTCTGGAGGAGAACTAAACCCATGGTCAGTACTATCCAGCAACCCTCTAGCCATCCCTTAGCAGAGTATGTGCATCGGCTGGAAGCGGGGGAAGCCCTGCTCGCCCACAGCCCAGTCAATCTCTTGGAAGTGGTGGGCATCCTGAAGAGTTACGGCATTGTGCTAGATGCCTATTCCAAAAACTTGATCTATATTGCTGAGCATCAGTTTTTGGAACTCTTCCCCTTTTTCAAATACTTCAATGGGGAAGTGACTCTAGGGAAGCTGCTGCAATTCTGGAATCACGATCGCATTAATTATGAATATGCTGAGTACGTGATGAAGACCATGATGTGGCATGGTGGCGGCGATCTTGATACTTACCTCGACTCGCCAGCATTCTTAGAGCGAGCCCAGCGGGTCATGCAGGCCAAAACCAAAAATAATTGGTTGGTGAGCGGCTTACAGCGATTTTTTCCAGAATTCCTGCCCGAACAGATTCGGCAATTGGTTTATTACAAGGTGTTGGGCCAGTTTTGGCGGGTGATGAGCGACCTGTTCATCGACCTCTCCGATCGCTTCGATCGCAAAGAAATTAAGTCGATCGGAGACGTAGTGCAGCATATTCAAGATGCGCTGGTTGCTGCTGCCAATCAACCACTGGTTTATGCCGTGGAAGTCAAAGGTCAGGTTTACGAAATTATTCCTGAATCAGAAGGGTTGACCTTCTTGATGGATGCGGCAGTGCCTTATGTAGACACGATTTTCTTCCGAGGCACGCCTTTCTTAGGCACGGTTTCTTACAACGCTCAAGCACAACAAATTCCCTACTTCCAAGACCAGTTCACCTATGGAGCGCTCTATGCTGACCCCTTACCCATCGGGGGTGCTGGCATCCCTCCCACGCTGCTGATGCAAGATATGCGGCACTTCCTGCCAGATTATTTGCATGAGATTTATCAGCAGGGACTCCGGGGTGAAGATGACTTGCGGGTGAAGATTTGTGAAAGTTTCCAAAAGTCGATGTTCTGTGTGACTACTGCTGCGATTCGGGGTTTGATGCCACATCCCCTAGATACCCAAGACCCGAAGGAGCGCCAAGCCAATCGCGCCTACCTGGAAGCCTGGATGGATCGCTTTATGACCTCGCGCTTACAGATGGTCAACGCCGCATAGATTTTCTGAATTCAAATGCAAAAGTGTTGGGGCTGGTTTTGTACCAGCCTTTTTTATGCTCTAGCTCAGCTTTTAGAGCAGTTACAGTCTTGGCAAACCTCTCCCCAAACCCCTCT
>DATNPE010000519.1:0-2546 GCA_036703355.1 Allocoleopsis sp.
CAATTTTAGAAAAACAAGCGGTGTGGGTGACTGGAGAAGACACTCCCATTGCCTACATGGACACCCAAGACATCGCCAAGTTTGCTATTCGTGCTCTGTCAGTGCCCGAAACTGAGAATAAGACCTTCCCAGTCGTAGGCTCGCGAGCTTGGGGCAGTTACGAAATTATTCGACTGTGCGAGCGGCTTTCTGGTAAAGAAGCCAAAGTCACTCGGATGCCAATGGGGCTGTTGCGTTCTGTACGGCGGATCGCCCGCTTCTTCCAGTGGGGTTGGAACTTAGCCGATCGCTTGGCCTTTACTGAAGTATTGGCAACTGGAAAACCGCTCAAAGCATCTATGGATGAAACCTATGCCGCTTTTGGCATCGATCCGCAAGAGACAACTACGCTAGAAGCCTATCTACAAGACTACTTCAGCCGTATCTTAAAGAAACTGAAGGAATTAGATTACGAGCAAACTCAAGCCGCCAAGCAAAGTAACAAAAAAACTGCCTTCAAGTCTGGCTTTTTCAAGTAAGTGGCCCCTGGGCAGCCTTTCCTAGCTTCTCATCCTTGCCATTCACAAACGCAGGCTCGTATGGCAGCGTCTTGGGGCTCACTAGGTTGGCCTTGCCGAGAGGGTCTACTTTCTAGGATGACCAACCTGGTACCATTAGAGCTATTGGAAAACTCAAAGCTAGCATCTTCGTCTCAAAAGCGAAGTTTTTTGCCTGCTGTTGCAACTGAGTTGACTCCTAACTCCTTCAATTAATTTATCAGCTGGATTTTAAGCGTGCCCAAAGTCGGCATTATTTACAACGACATCAAACCCATCGCTTGTCGCGTGGCTGAGGAGCTACAAGACAAGCTTACTGCGAGTGGTTGGGAAGTTTGCTCTACCACAGGTATCGGTGGCATTCTGGGCTGCTCTGGGCCAGAGGGACCCATTCGCCACACTCCCATTGAGCAACTAATTCCGCCTGGGTTTGACGAAACGCTGGATTTTGGGATCGTCCTGGGGGGCGATGGAACTGTACTCTCCGCTTTCCGCCAAGTTGCACCTTGTAATCTTCCCTTACTGACCGTCAACACAGGTCATATGGGGTTTCTGACCGAAACTTATCTCAACCAATTACCGCAAGCACTAGACCTGGTTTTGGCAGGCCAATACGAAGTGGAAGAGCGCGCCATGCTCTTGGTCCAGGTTGTTCGCGATGACCATGTGTTGTGGGAGGCGCTTTGTCTCAACGAGATGGTGATGCATCGTGAGCCGTTGACCAGCATGTGCCATTTCGAAATTGAGATTGGTCGGCACGCTCCGGTCGATATTGCCGCTGATGGCATCATTGTTTCTACCCCAACAGGTTCTACGGCTTATTCGTTATCGGCGGGCGGGCCTGTCATTACCCCCGGCGTGCCAGTCTTGCAGTTAGTTCCCATTTGTCCCCATTCACTGGCTTCACGGGCACTTGTGTTTGCTGATAGTGAGCCTGTGACAATTTTTTCTGCCAATCCGAATCGCTTGGTGATGGTGGTGGATGGCAATGCTGGATGCTACATTTTGCCAGAAGATCGAGTTCGATTGGTGCGATCGCACTACTCCGCTCGGTTTATCCGGTTACAACCGCCAGAGTTTTTCCACTTACTTCGAGAAAAGTTGGGTTGGGGACTGCCCCACATTGCCAAACCCACCTCTGTAGAATTGCCTTAATAGCAGCTTCTTGCAACTTAGTTTAGAGTTGATACTTTATAGACGTGCTCCCTCTCTCTCGTCAGGTATCATGAGTACCGTTAATTCTGACCGCAGTCCCTGCATTCTGCTAATTGAACCCGATGAGGCTTTAGCACAACATGTCATGCTCGATCTCAAAGAGTCGGGCTATGAAGCAGTCGTGGCCTATGATGCAACAACGGGTCTGCATCAAGCTCATGCATTGCAACCTGCCTTAATTGTGGTCGATCGCCTATTGGCAGGAGAATCCGGTTTAAAACTGTGCAATCATCTCCGTAGTACGGGTGCCCGTGTGCCTGTGTTGATGTTGATGGCACGGGATTCTGTCGAAGATCGAGTAGCTTGCTTGGAAGCAGGAGCCGATGATTACTTCCTGAAGCCTTACCGCACCGAAGAATTTCTCAAATTAGTGCGGCTTTATCTCCAGCCTGATACGCATGGCACCGAGCAACTGCGCTTTGGTGAATTAGTTCTAGATTTGGCAACTCGAAGAGCCCTCCGTAATGGCCGAGCGATCGAGCTGACGATGAAAGAGTTTGAGCTGCTCAAGTATCTGATGGAGCATCCTCGCGAAGTGTTGACCCGTGAGCAAATCTTAGAAAATGTTTGGGGCTACGACTTTTTGGGTGAATCTAACGTCATTGAAGTGTACATCCGCTATCTTCGGCTCAAGATTGAAGATGAGGGTGAAAAACGTTTGATTCAAACTGTACGAGGCGTTGGTTATGTTCTCCGCGAAGCATAAGAGAAACTGGCTGGTTGATCCCCTTCATCCTTTACCCGCACTGTTATGCGTGAGCCTGAGTGGCTTTTTGTTAGCTTGTACTTCCCCGT
>DATNPE010000520.1:0-5748 GCA_036703355.1 Allocoleopsis sp.
CAGCAAGAACAGCCACAGCTTGTAAATCAGTACATGCGTGAGTTTTTAACCACTTAGCTCTACCAAAAAGCGATCGCCCTCTTTGAAGCTAGGAGAGCGATCGCTCTTTAAAGGACCAACTTGGAGTGCAGCTAACGCTTGGGCCAGTGGCGACTACCACTTCAAGAGGTTGAACTGTTCCATGTCTACGGTGTCGCGGTTGCGGTAGATGGCGAGAACGATCGCTAGACCCACTGCGGCTTCGGCGGCGGCGATCGTAATTACAAATACGGTGAACACCTGACCTTTGATGCCTGCGGGGTCAAGATAGTTGGAGAACGCCATCAAATTCAGGTTGACCGCATTCAGCAACAACTCGATCGACATCAAGACGCGCACCGCGTTCCGACTGGTAACCAGACCATAGATGCCAATGCAGAACAGGGCCGCCGCTAACAGTAAAAAGTATTGAAGTTGCATAACTCTCCTCAGAAGTGACTCAATCAAAAGCTTAGAAATTAGTCCCGTTCCATCAGTGCGGTTATCTATCTAAGCGATCGCTGGGGGTTATGGATCCTTCAGCCCCCGATTGGGATGATTGAACACGGCCACCACTTAAAGCGGGAACGGTTTCCCTGGGGCGTTCTTGTAGGGTAAAAACTTGGCGTTGGGGTTGTGCCGTGGAAGTGTCATCTGGCAAGAACTCGCGACGAGCCAAGATAATTGCGCCCACTAAGGCCATCAGCAATAGAATCGAGGCCAACTCAAAGGGCAACAAGAAGTCACTAAAGAAGTGCTTCCCGATCACCACAATGGCATCATCTCCAGCAATAGGCGCATTCGAGAGAGACCAAGGAGTTGCGAGCACCATGGTGCTAAGCAGGGCAAACAAACTTACACAAACCAATCCGGTGAGTCCCTTGCGTACCCAAGCGTTGGGCAAAGGCTGGAAGTCTTGGCGCTTGTTGACCAACATGATGGCAAACAAAATCAAGACGTTGACGGCTCCGACGTAGATCAGGACTTGCGCCGCAGCCACGAATCCTGCATTCAGCAGAATGTACAGCCCAGCAATGCTGATAAACACACCGCCAAGCAAGAACGCTGAATAAACGATATTAGACAGCAGTACGACACCGAGAGCTGCCCCAATCATCATCAGACCTAGCAGGCCGAATGAGACAATTTGAACTCCTTCCGCTAGATTCACAATCCTTTGATCTCCTTAGAATTCATGCGCGTCAAGCTAATTAGGCTTGGGTCTTCTCAGAATTTTGCTCAAGCTGTTCCAAAATTTCTTCTGGACGCTGACCTGCTCGCTGGCTACCGGGAGGCAAGCCATGAGGCTCCACTACACCCTTGGGCAAGTAAACCAGTTCTCGCAGTGGGGTCACCATTGGGTCATCAGTCACCTTATAGGGTAAGCGGCCCAAGGCGACATTGTCGTAGTTGAGTTCGTGGCGATCGTAGGTGGATAGCTCGTAGTCTTCCGTCATCGATAGACAGTTGGTGGGGCAATATTCCACACAGTTGCCGCAGAAGATACAAACCCCGAAGTCGATGCTGTAGTGCTTGAGCTGTTTCTTCTTGGTTTCTTTGTTGAATTCCCAATCCACCACGGGCAGGTTGATCGGACAAACGCGGACGCAGACTTCACACGAAATACATTTGTCGTACTCAAAGTGGATTCGTCCCCGGAAGCGTTCGGAAGGAATCAGCTTTTCGTAAGGATATTGAACCGTAATGGGTCGGCGGCGCATGTGGTCAAAGGTTACAGATAAGCCCTGACCAATGTAACGGGCAGCTTGTACCGCCTCTTTGGTGTAGTCGCCAACTTGTTTGAGGAACTTGAACATGGAGTCACCGTTCTTGAAGAATGAAAGATGTAGCTTGCTTCTCGAAGGCAGTGGGATGAAGCTGGCTACCGTTGGCTAACAATTCACACCAACTTCATCCGGGACTGTTGAACTACCAAATTTAGCCACCGAAGGCGAAGGGAAAGGTGAGCTTGAGGGCAGCGGTCAGTAGCAGGTTGACCAGGGAAACGGGTAGAAGAAACTTCCAGCCCAGGTCGAGGAGTTGGTCAATCCGTACTCGGGGCACCGTCCAACGCAGCAGAATTGCCAGGAAGATCAGGAAGTAAGCCTTGAGCAGAGTCATCGTCACACCTAAGGTAGCGGTGATCACTTGCAACCAAGGTGTGTTTTCACTAATACCGATCCAGTTGGCGATGAGGCCTAAGGGAATGGGGAACTCCCAGCCACCCAGGTATAGCACAGCCACAAAGAGGGCTGAGAGCACCAAGTTGACATAGGAGCCAAGATAGAAGAGGCCAAACTTCATTCCGGTATATTCGGTTTGGTAGCCAGCGACCAGTTCTTCTTCTGCCTCTGGCAAGTCAAAGGGCAGACGCTCACATTCAGCGAGGGCCGCAATCCAGAAAATCAGGAAGCCTACGGGTTGCCGCCAAATGTTCCACCCTAAGATACCGTAACCCGATTGCTGATTGACGATATCAATGGTGCTGAGGCTGTTGGACATCATGACGATCGCCAAAACAGACAAGGCCAGGGGAATTTCATAGCTAATCGACTGAGCCGCTGCCCGTAGACCACCTAGCAGGGAGTACTTGTTGTTGGAGGCGTAACCAGCCATTAGTAGGCCAATGGGGGCAATGCTAGAGAGGGCAATCCAGAGGAAGGCTCCGATGCTGAGGTCGGTGATCAGCAGGTTCTGCCCAAAGGGCACGATCAGGTAGGACAGAAATACTGGAATCACGACGATCGCGGGACCGAGCGTAAACAGAAGAGGGTCTGCTTTGAGGGGAACAATATCCTCTTTCAGTACGAGCTTCAGGCCATCAGCGACGGGAGCCAAAGCCCCCAAAGGCCCGATAAATTCAGGACCGATTCGCTGTTGAGCGGCGGCTGAAATTTTCCGCTCTAACCAGACGCAGACGAGGACTCCAACGGTGGCTGCGAGCAACATCACAATCATGGGCAGGGGTAGCCAAATCAGCTTGGCCACATCGGCGGGTAGCCCTAACTGCACCAGCGCTTGAATAAAACTTCCTTGTAGGTCAATTCCTGGATTCATGTTTCCAATAATGGCGATCGCTGAGTTCGTTCAACCAAATTAAAAGCTGCTAGAGTGGCAGCCTTGTCGTTTGTTGTTGCTGTTTGAATTCTCAGTCAAGCAGCAAACTAGAATGGACTGATCAGTAAGCTTCTTTATGAAGAATGTTTGACCTCTACAGTGCTTAGTATATTCTGCGCCTGTTTCTTTTACCTTACTTCATGTATTTATCTTGCCATTTAGAGGAATAGGCTGGCTTCTATAAATACTTATGAGTCAGCATCCTTCCTGATCATCTGCCCGACCTGGCTCAAGCGAATCGGAAGGTAAGCTAGATTTGCCCACTCGTTAAGCTGAGCAATTTCATTGGGCAGCAGTGTCACCGAAGCGATCGCCAGATTCCAATAATTTTGCAATCGCTGCACATTAAGGTGAGGCCGTTTGCCAAACTCGATACTGAGCTTCATTACTGCTGCTTGGTTGGCGCTGGTGAGAATTTTTAGCTCAACCGCTGAGCCTTCAAATTGGGTGTAGAACAAAGCCCAATCGGGCAGATAATCTGGTTCGCTTGAGTGAGCATTGACCACCGCCGCGATCGCAGCTTGGTCTGATTCGTCAGGAACAGTCAGTACTACTGTGTGACCATCCCCTTCAATAATCAATCGAGCCTTACCATTTTCAGGAGCGAGACTAGGAACCTCAGCAATAAGCTCTTGGTGCAATCGGTTCAAATTGTGGGGCTTAGTATAAATCAACCTCATGCAATCAACCTAAATCCAGAAAACTGACTAAAGGTTTGGGCAGGTGCAGACACCATAGTAGAGGCCGAGCCACCATTAGCGGTATCTAGCAACAAATAAAGCGTTATCTGATCGCCAGGGATTAGGTCCAGCAATCCCACTCCACCCGCCGTTAGCAAATCTAAGTCAATGTATTCGTCATAAAGTCGGACTGCTTCCACCCCATTTTTATAGAGAACGATTAAAGCTCTCAGGATATTTGGCCCAAGGGTTAACTTTGCTTGGAAGTAGTACAATCCCCCTTTGTTTGCTGGCACTGTGAAAGTATTGTTGGCAAAAGCATTATCCGTATCGCGCACTTCTGCATCCCAAGTGACCAAGGTGAAAGCCACATCGCTGAAAGACTGAGCCGTATTCTTATAGACGCTGAAGACAGGGGCGTTGGTTTTTTCCGTATCCAACTCAGCGATCGCCGCTTGAACGTTGGTTGCAGCAATATTTCCTGCTGGCGTAAAGGCCACACTAGAAGCGTTTGTAGAACCACCCGCCGCAACGTTAATTGCATCCAGCAGTTCCAGCGATCGCAACTGAAAGTTAGTCGGCCCAGTCATAGGCGGCACCGAGCCTCCAGAGCTAACAATGATCTGCTCCAGCTTGGCGATGAACTCAGTTTCATAATTGCTGACTGGCACCTTGCTCTTGCTCCACAATTAGCGGGATGGCATCACGCCAACCAGCTTTAGGTTTTTCAATACCCAAAGGTTCCGCGATCGCCTGAATTGCTCGATAGCCCTCTGCATCATAAAGGGCTTCTAGCTCAGCTTGTCGCGAGGGCGGCGGTGAATTTTGTTCGGAAGTAGACCCCTCAGTTTCATTGGTTTCAGTCGTGGTAGAAGATTTGGATTGGCTCTCCTCATAGCGCTGATGCTGATTGGGGTCGAAGTCATCCTCGTTAATCAGGATGTAGCCGTTAGGGGTGTCCCCTTGCACTTTTATGGTTGGAATCATCCCGCAATCCTCACGCCGCATTCGGGCCTAACAATGTTCGTGCCCCACAGACAGTCAAACTCAAACAGGGTTTGCTTGTATTGTCGTGAGACTTCTAGACGCAGTACTAGACCCGTTTTGGGGTCAGGCACCATCATAATTTCTGAGCCACCCTTAAACTCCACATCGGCCAGTGGTCGGGACGCAAAGCCAAAGCACTCTTGCTGAATCGCTAACGAGATTTGGTGCGAAGCTCTAAACGTAATCGCTGAGCTAGCAGGGGGAGCAATTTGGAGCCCTGGTGAAATCGGCCAACTCGCAGTCGTGGCCCCAGCTCTCACGACATAAGTCTGAGGATCACCCGCGATCGTGAAAATGTCCCCAGCCGCAGGAGCCACCGTCCCAGTGCTTACCGTGAGGGTAGTTGCACCCAGCGCATTAGTCCCACTCGTGATAAATCCAGTTCCCCCAGTGTTGGTGTGGCGAGGCATGTAGAGGTCAAAATCCCACTCAAACCCAACCCGGAAGCCAATTCGCCCAGTCTCTAGGGTTTGAGTTGTGCCAGATTGCAAATACTGCTGAAAAATTGGCAGGCCCGCAGCATTGGCATCCGCATTCACATCCAAGATAATGGCCCGATTCTCTTCAGCAGCCCCCGCTAGGTTCAGCCGTTGCCGTGCTTGTTGAGCTTCAGCCGTCGAAGTGGCAAAAGGTGTGGTGCCAGCAGTGCCGACATAGTTGTAGATGCTGCGGTAGTTCGCCAGGATGCTGGTATCAATGGCCTTGGCTATCTTGTCGATCGCCGTAGACATCTGAGCAGGCATAAACCCTTGGTCAATCTGGGTTAGCTCTTGGTCAGTCAGCGTAAAACCCTTTTTCTTCCAATTGTTCAGCGTGATTTGCGCGGTGGTGGGTGTGATGTCAGCCGTGACAGGTGGAGTCGGCCCTGGAATCACATCCTCAGCAT
>DATNPE010000521.1:0-5441 GCA_036703355.1 Allocoleopsis sp.
AACGAGGGTGATTTGATTGAGTCCCCCTCCACGGCGATCGCAGCAACAGAAGCAACGGACGACTTTGCTGGGCTAGAAGCCTTGCTGGATGAAGAATCTCTTGGGTTTGCGAGTGGCTCAGGGGTAGGACCTACTTTTAGTGCTGCCTCAGCGAGTAGTGCTGCTAACATGGCTGAAACCGCTGGTGGTGCGGATAGTGAATTTGATGACCTGGAAAAGCTACTAGACGATGCTGACAAAACTTTAGGTGGCCCCCCCACTGTTAAAACCAGTCGAGGTGCAGCGCCTCCAGCAAATCGTAGACCTGGTCGTCGTGGCAGTGCTGGCTTTGCTGAGCAGACCATGCGGGTTCCAGTCAAGCACTTGGATAACCTCAGTAACCTGGTTGGGGAACTCGTCGTTAACCGTAATAGCTTGGAGCAAGACCAAGAACGTTTGCGGCAGTTCTTGGACAATCTGCTGTACCAAGTGCAGCAACTCAGTGATGTTGGTCAGCGGATGCGGGACTTGTATGAGCGATCGCTGTTAGAAAGCTCACTCCTAGCGAGTCGCCAAAGTCATCATGCTCCTACGCATGGTACGAACGGTGGGGCTCACAGCAGCCACTCCACCGGAGCTAGCTTCGACGCGCTAGAGATGGACCGTTTTACTGGCTTCCATACGCTGTCCCAAGAGATGATCGAGTTGATTGTCCGAGTCCGGGAGTCTGCTTCTGACATTGAGTTTATTGTTGATGAAACCGATCAAGTGACTCGGATGTTCCGGCAGGTGACAACACAACTGCAGGAAGGTCTAACTCGCTCCCGAATGGTGCCCTTTGCCCAGATTGCCGATCGCTTGCCTCGGGCGGTCCGTGATATTGCTCTCAAGTGTGGCAAGCAGGCAGAACTGCATGTGGAAGGTCGCGAAACCTTGATTGACAAGATGATTCTGGAGCAGCTCTATGACCCCATGACTCACTTGGTCAACAACGCGATCGCCCACGGCATCGAAACGCCAGAAGTACGACAAGCGGCAGGTAAGCCACCGGTTGGTCGGATTACGATTCGTGCCTTCCACCAAGGAAACCAAACGGTAATCTCGGTTTCGGATGATGGGGCGGGGATTGACCCCGATCGCGTCAAAGCCAAGGCGATCGAGAAGCGCTTGATTAGTCCTGCTGAAGCCAAAACTCTGTCTCGCTTAGACATCTACGATCTGCTGTTCCACCCTGGTTTCACGACCAAGGATCAAGTTACAGACTATGCAGGTCGTGGTGTGGGGATGGATGTGGTTCGCACCAGCTTAGGCGAGATTCGGGGAGCGATTACCACCGACTCGGCAGTCACCAAGGGCACCACATTCACTATCCGCTTGCCACTTACCCTCAGCATCTCTAAAGCGCTTTGCTGTATTAGCAACCGGGCTCGCATCGCCTTCCCGATGGATGGGGTGGAGGACATGCTCGATGTGCCCAAAGAGCGAATTCAAACCAATGAAGAGGGACAACCCTGCATTCTTTGGCGTGATTTGCTGTTGCCCTTCCGACCGCTAGCCGAAATTTTGAAGTACAGCCGCTATCTAGGCCGTGGTAGCGTTTACGGCGGTAACCAAGAAGATGACATTGTTTCTATCGTGGTGCTGCGAAGTGCGGGTAACTTCATCGCTTTACAGGTCGATCAGGTACTGGGTGAACAGGAAATTGTAATCAAGCAATTAGAAGGCCCAGTTCCCAAACCCATCGGTGTGGCGGGTGCCACGGTGTTAGGGGATGGTCGGATTATGCCGATCGCCGATGTTCTGGAGCTAATTGACCTCTCGATGGGTCGGATTCGCCGAGAAGCCAGCACCACCCTGTGGGATCAAAACGATGAGCCACCTGTGGTTGAGACTGCGGCCAAGACCGAGCCGACAGTGCTGATTGTGGATGACTCGATCACGGTGCGTGAGCTGTTGTCTATGACCTTCAACAAGGTTGGCTACCGCGTGGAACAAGCACGGGATGGTCAGGAGGCTTGGGAAAAACTGCGCTCTGGCCTGCCCTGTGACATGGTGTTCTGCGACATTGAAATGCCCAGAATGGATGGTTTGGAGTTGCTCTCCCGCATCCAGAAAGACTCTGCTCTCAACCATATTCCGATCGCGATGCTGACCTCACGGGGTGCCGATCGCCACAGACAAATGGCGGTACAACTCGGTGCCAAGGGCTACTTCACCAAACCTTATCTGGAAGAAGCTTTACTCGATGCCGCGCAACGAATGCTCAAAGGTGAAGTTCTGATTACTAGCAGTAGTAGCCATGCCTAGGTTCTAGCTGCCAATGCTCTAACCCGCGGCGATCGCGCCAAGTATCAGGAGGGAATCACGCTTTCGAGGGGTTCCCTCCTTTTCAATCTCACAGAAAATATCTTTTGCCCCTCTTCTTGGAGCTGCCACCATGCCCCACTCCGACGCATCCTGGGTTTATCCCTCCAGCCCCCAGGAAACTCAAGTCGATGTTTATCACGGTGTTGAAGTCCCTGATCCATATCGCTGGTTAGAAGACCCAGACGCGGAAGCAACACAGGCATGGGTAGAGGCGCAAAACCAAGTTACTTTTGAATTTCTGAGTCAAATTTCAGTGCGAGAACGGCTGCAACAACGCCTAACTCAACTCTGGGATTATGAAAAATATGGCATTCCGTTTCGAGCTGGAGATGCTCAGAAGTTCGGTGTGCCAGAGCGCTATTTTTATTTCAAGAATGACGGTCTGCAAAACCAAAGCGTGCTCTATACGCTGACCTCGTTGGATGGCGAGCCGAGAGTGTTACTAGATCCCAACCAGTTGTCAGAAGACGGCACTGTCGCTCTCTCAGGGTTGGTGATTAGTGAAGACGCGAGACTGATGGCCTATGGTCTCTCTACCTCTGGTTCGGATTGGCAAGCTTGGCAGGTGCGGGACGTTGAAACGGGGGTAGACCTGAGCGATCGCCTGGAGTGGATCAAGTTTTCTGGGGCAAGTTGGACCCACGACAATCAGGGATTTTTCTACAGCCGCTACGACGAACCCAACGCAGCCTCCAAATTAGAAGAAATTAATCATTTCCAAAAGCTTTACTATCACCGTCTGGGCACGCCCCAAGCGGAAGATATGCTGATTTATCAGCGCTCTGACCAACCGGAGTGGGGCTTTAATGGGGGTGTCACGGAAGATGGTCGCTACCTGATCATTTCGGTTTGGCGGGGCACCGATCCTAAGAACTTGGTATTCTACAAAGATTTGTCTGACCCGAACGCCTCAGTGGTTGAACTGATTAACGAGTTTGAGGCCAACTATAGCTTTATTGATAATGAAGGCTCAGTTTTTTGGTTTCAGACGGATTTAGCAGCCCCTCGCGGTCGGGTGATTGCGATCGATATTAATGCTCCGGACCGAGGTAATTGGCGCGAAATCATTCCCCAAGCCCCAGAAACTCTAGAAGCCGTGGGCTTACTGAATCATCAGTTTGTGGCGTCTTACCTCAAAGATGCCCGCAGCCAAATTAAAATCTTTCACCTCACAGGTGACTTTGTTCGGGAAGTAGCACTGCCTGGGATTGGTTCGGCGGGTGGCTTTGGCGGACGGCGAGAAGACACCGAAACCTTTTATAGTTTCACCAGTTTCACCACACCTCCCACGATCTATCGCTACGATATGGTGAGTGGTGAGAGCAGTATTTTTCGACAGCCCAATGTCGCTTTTGACCCTGACGATTACGAAACCAAACAGGTTTTTTATACCAGCAAAGATGGCACGCAAGTGCCCATGTTTATCACGCACAAAAAAGGCTTGCAGCTAGACGGCAACAACCCCACGTACCTCTATGGCTACGGTGGTTTCAATGTCTCGCTGACGCCTAGCTTCTCGGTGAGCAACTTGGTGTGGATGGAACTGGGTGGAGTCTACGCCATGCCCAATCTGCGGGGTGGGGGTGAATATGGCGAGGAATGGCACCAAGCAGGGACGAAGCTCAACAAGCAAAATGTGTTTGATGACTTTATTGCCGCAGCTGAGTGGTTAATTGCTAACCAATACACCTCTCCGAGCAAGTTAGCGCTCGGGGGTGGCAGTAATGGTGGCTTGCTGGTAGGTGCTTGTATGACTCAACGCCCCGATTTATTTGCTGCGGCTTTGCCTGCCGTGGGTGTGATGGATATGCTGCGGTTCCACAAATTCACCATCGGCTGGGCTTGGACTTCTGATTACGGCTCCCCAGAAGACCCAGAAGAGTTTAAGGCGCTGTATGCCTATTCACCCTTACACAACCTCAAGCCAGGAACCGCCTACCCAGCGACACTGATTACCACAGCCGACCACGACGATCGCGTGGTGCCTGCTCATAGCTTCAAGTTTGCCGCAGCCCTCCAGTCCGCTCACCAAGGTTCGGCTCCAGTCTTGATCCGGATTGAAACCAAGGCAGGTCATGGCGCAGGCAAGCCGACAGCCAAAGTGATTGAGGAAGTCAGCGATCGCTGGGCGTTTTTAGTGCAAACCCTCAACATCTCTGTACCCGCGTAAAAGCAATACCGACGGGCAAATCAAAGGCTCCCTCTAGGGAGAGAGTGACAAGTTCCCTCTTCCGTGCGATCGCGGTTCTCTCTATTTACAGAACCAGCCCCGGAGTTAGCCTCATTACCATGTTTACAAAAGTAAATGTGGAGCCGTGGTTTGCCTGTATGATGCCTGATCTAATCGGAGCAACCCAAGACTATTGGCGCAAACTGAACGAACTGGAAGCGGCCTATCAGCGTGGAGAAGTCTCGCTGCCAGAGGTCGATGCGAGAGTGGCCGAGTTGATGCAGGAATTGGGGCAAGAGCGCCGAGCAGCAATTAACTTCGTCATCCATAGCGCTCGACATCTGTGGCAGCAGCAACAAGAAGCCATTGTGGCTGTGAGCTTGCTGGGCGTTTTGACTTACGCTTGGGCAGTGATGAGCTAAATAGAGCGAAGGCTGAGTGCTAAGTGCTGAGTGCTAAATGTTGAGTATTAAGCTAGTGAGGCTAGTATTTTCAATCTTTGAATCTGTCATAAGCTATTGCCAGATTGCTATAGATTTTGCGAATTTTTGGAACTTTTCGCGTTTGTCAACGTCTTATCGATCGCTACTCTACCAGCCTGTCATCAACTGTTACGCTCCAAAACGGTTGTGACTGATATAGTGCGATCGCTCACCCAAGTGCGAGACAAATATGAGAAAACTTCTAGCAGTCCTGGCCTGTATTCCTCTGACATTAACGGGTTCATTTCTGGAACTTGACCCTGCTACCGCTGCCCCTACAAAAGCGCAACAGGCACAAGAGCAACGGGCCAAGGCTGCTAGTTATCGTCGCTACATGCAGCTTGGGTATGCTGCCAACAAACAACGAGACTACCAAACTGCACTAACGAGTTTCCAGGCAGCCTTAAAAGTTCGTCCCGGTGACCCATACGCCACTAAAGCGT
>DATNPE010000522.1:0-3165 GCA_036703355.1 Allocoleopsis sp.
TTGCGCCTTTGTTGCAGCACAAATCGACTGATCCGGCGGTGGTGGTCGTGGATGAGGCAGGGCAATTCGTGATTAGCCTGTGCAGTGGCCATCAAGGGGGAGCCGATCGCCTGACTCAAGCGATCGCCCTCCAACTTAACGCCACTCCAGTCCTGACGGGTGCTGCTAACCGTTTGCAGCTCCCAGGAATTGACGTGTTAGGTGTACCGTTTGGCTGGCAGAAGGGAGCAGGAGATTGGACGGGGGTGAGTGCGGCGATCGCGCGTCAAGATCCGGTCGAAGTCATCCAGGAAGCAGGCACAACGCTTTGGCAGAGTCATTTACCGCCAAGCCACTCGTTCCAGTTTGGCGAGGCTGAGCCAACTCAGGTAAAAGCTAGGGTGTGGATTAGTCCCCAGGCACGGCCAGTTGATCCAAGTTCTGAAATCCCCGAAGTGCAATGGCATCCCCAAGTGTTGTGGGTGGGGATCGGCTGCGAACGAGGCACCTCGCGACAACTGATTGAAAGCGCCATTCAGCAGGTTTGCCAAACTCACCAATTAGCAGAAGCCGCGATCGCTGGAGTCGCCACTTTAGACTTGAAAGCCGATGAAGTGGGTTTGGTGGAGTTGTGCCGCGATCGCCATTGGCCGCTGCGTTGCTTCCCAGCAGAAGCTTTAAAGTCTATCCCTGTTCCGACTCCCTCAAACGTCGTACAAGCCGAGGTTGGCACTCCTAGCGTTGCCGAAGCCGCCGCCATTGTAGGGGCAGGTCCAAGACCTGCCCTCTCTGCACCGAACCCAGGAACAGAGCAACCCCTAGCAGTGCCCCTACGAGTGACCAAACAAATCATTCGGGCAGAGGGGCAACCCGGAGCCGTGACGATCGCGATCGCCCAAGCTGAGCAAGAATATACAGGCCGTGCTGGAAAATTGTGGCTCGTGGGTACTGGACCGGGACAACTGGAACAAATTACTCCTGCTGCCCAAACCGCGATCGCTCAAGCCGATGTGGTGATTGGCTATTCGCTGTATGTAGATCTAGTCAAGCCGCTGCTGCGTCCTGGGCAGATTGTGGAAGCGTTGCCAATTACCCAAGAGCGTCAACGGGCACAGCGGGCGATCGAATTAGCGGACTGGGGCTTAACCGTGGCTGTGATCTCCTCCGGAGACTCTGGCATCTATGGCATGGCAGGTTTAGTCTTGGAGGAACTTCGGGCGCAAGATTGGGATGGCAAAACTCCTGCGGTGCGAGTGTTTCCAGGAATTACGGCCCTCCAAGCGGCGGCTTCGCGGGTGGGTACGCCTTTGATGCACGATTTCTGCGCCATTAGCCTCAGCGACTTGCTCACGCCTTGGCCCGTGATTGAAAAGCGCTTGAATGCGGCGGCTGAAGCAGATTTTGTCACCGCTCTTTATAATCCCCGTTCCAAAACCCGCACCGAGCAAATTGCGATCGCCCAACAAATTTTCTTACGCCACCGGGAACCCAGCACTCCAGTCGCCTTGGTGCGATCGGCCTACCGCGAAGATGAGCAAATTACGCTCACGACCCTGGGCGAGTTGATGGAAGCACCGATCGACATGCTGACCACCGTTTTAATCGGCAATGCCAGCACTCGCACCTACGCTGACTGGATGATTACCCCTCGTGGCTACCTTGGGTTTACGCCTGAAGCCGACCCTAATCAATCGCTCTAGCGAACCAGCTTAAAACGCTCGTGGCGATCGTCAGGACAATGGAGCCGAGTAACGCCGGGATAAACCCAGTGATATCAAAACCGGGAGTCAGGGCAGCCACAATCCAAATGGAGAGGGCGTTGACCACAAACAGAAATAACCCCAGCGTCAAGATCGTCAACGGCAAGGTGAAGAACAGCAAAATCGGTCGCACGATCGCATTGACTAAGCCGAGAACCACCGCTGCGATCGCTGCCGCGACAAAACCTGTCAATACAAAACCAGGGACAATATAGGCCGTGACCAGCAGTGCTAAGGCTGTCACCAACCAAGTTAAGAGAAATTGGGGCATAAACTTGCCTGAATGCGACTACTCTACTAACTAATGCGATTACGCTACTAACTTATAGATTTGACATCAAAATTTTTATGATTTTTCGACACCTGGCTGCATTTCTATTAGCATTTCTGGTCTGGAGTTGGCACTCAAGCGCGATCGCCCTCAGTCAATATGCCCCACCTCCGTCGTACAGCAATGCCGAGTTGCGCGGACGAGATTTTTCGGGTCAAGACTTACAGGTGGCCGAATTCTCCAACACCAACTTAACCACCGCTAACTTTGCCAATGCCAATTTGCGCGGTGCCGTGTTTAGCGCCTCGGTGATGACCGAAACCAACTTGCAGAACGCCAACTTGAGCAGCGCCATGATGGATCAAGTTACCTTCAAGCGGGCCAGCCTCAAAGATGCCGTTTTGACAGATGCCATTCTTTTCCGCTCTACTTTTGAGGACACCGACATTACCGGAGCCGATTTTAGCGACGCTTTGCTGGATGGCGCACAGGTGAAAAAATTGTGCGAACAAGCTAGCGGTGTGAACCCAAGCACAGGCACAGATACTCATGATTCCCTAGGCTGTCCGTAGCCTGCCCATAGCATGTGTTAGGCGCAGCCGTAACGCATGAATTCCTACGTCTCAATACACCAAATTTAATCAAGACGGTGCGTGATGCTGGCGATCGCAGCACCCTACGAGGTATCTAATGCGATCGCTCTAAGCGCTGCATTTGTGTTGGGTGAATTGCGATCGAATTAGCGGGATATGGCCCATTCAAGGAAATCGGAGCGTAAGTTTTTTTAGGGCCAACAATGACATAACCCAGACTGGTCAAAAACTCATAAATGGTGCGAATAGTGTATGGTTTATTGACAAAGAAACCAGGCAAAGTTTCAAAGTAAATAGTGGGGTGATACGTCATCAAAAGTGTTTTGCTACCGAGAAGTACGTCGTACTCCATGCCCTCAACATCTAGCTTGATCACATCTACTCTTTCTGGTTGCTCTAGAGTTACCCATTCATCCAAAGGCAAAACCTCTACGGTTGTTCCTTGGTCATTCTGAAATAACCCACCATTGCCGCGATAGGTTTGGTCCTCAAAATACGACAGTTGGCATTGCTGCTGACCTAAACCTAGGGGTACAATCTGCACAATCTCCTTCAGGCTAGG
>DATNPE010000523.1:0-4338 GCA_036703355.1 Allocoleopsis sp.
GCAAAGAACGCAATATCGCGATCGGACGGCGGATACGTCGAGAAAGGTCGGAAGAGAGGCGTAATATTCTCATCCTGATCCAGCTCATTCAACAGCACATCGAGCGTCAACTCAAACACATACACAGACTCCGGTAAGCCCCGCTCCTGGCGCAATTGTGGATGCAGTTGACCAAACGTGCCCAAACGGTTGCCCTTAATCCACAAAGAGGCAGTACGGCCCGGATGCAGACGAGGATCACGGCGATCGGGCTGATACTCCACCGCCACATCAAGCCGTTGGAACACACTGTCTAAAATGCCTTTGGCCTCAAACCAAGAGAGCGGTTGTTCGCGACCACTCCGCACCCATTTGCCTTCTCTGGGGTCACCACCCAGAACCCCACCAAGGGCATCTGCCTCAGTTAAGCCATCTTCGTCCTGCCAGAAAATGCGACCAATCTCAAACCCATTGAGCGCACCGTTGCCTTGCTCCAGGTTGTATTGGAACGCATCAATTAAGCCCGCAATTAGATCGGTCCGAAGCGCTGAATACTCGGTGAACAAGGGGTTGGCGATCGCAACTTGTCGCTCACCCCCAGGCTTCACCAGTGAGTATTGAATTAGTTCCGTTAAACCAGCCGCCCGCAGACACTCGCGAATTCTCCGGGTCAGAACTTGATCCACCGAAAGATATCCGGGTTCTGTTTTGTTGGGCAAGGTGTCGCAGAACTTGTTATAGCCGTAGAGCCGAGCAACTTCCTCGATCAGGTCAATTTCCCGCTCCAAGTCGCGATAGCGATAGGGAGGTACGGTGACAGTCCATACTCCTGGCTCTGAACTTGCATTCAAACTGCATCCGAGGCTGGTTAAAGTCCGCTGTACCTCAGCCGCAGGCAGATCCGCTACATCGTCTCCAGCATCGATCGGACCCAAAATTTGATTTACCCGATCTAAACGCAACTCGATCGAACGAGTCCAAGACTGATCGGCACGAGTAGCAGTTTCCTGAGCCACCACTTGACCCTGAGCCAATTCTGCCAACAACTCTAAGGCCCGACGACAAGCGACACTCAGTTCAGCTTGGTTAACGCCGCGCTCATAGCGAGCCGAAGCCTCGGTGCGTAATCCTTGACTGCGAGCCGATCGCCGAATCGCACTGGGTTCAAACAGCGCTGCTTCTAGTACTAAATTCTGGGTGCCTTCATGAACCTCGGTTTCTTCACCACCCATCACCCCTGCCAAGGCCACTGGGCGATCGTTGGCCGTAATTAGGAGAGTTTGTTCTTGCAGCGATCGCTCTTGACCATCTAGCGTTTTTAGCGTTTCTCCCACGTTGGCAAAGCGCACTCCAATCGTGAGAGTTTCACTATTTGCTACTGCTTGCAGGCGATCGCGATCGAAGGCGTGCAAAGGTTGGCCCCATTCCAGCAAGACGTAGTTGGTGATATCTACCACGTTGTTGATCGGTCGGACTCCCGATGACTGGAGGCGCTGTTGCAACCAAGCGGGAGAAGGCGCAATCTTCACGTTTTCTACGACTGTCCCAATATAGGTAGGACAAGCTTGAGGCTCAGAAATCTTTAAGGACAGATGGGCGGGACTTGCTGGCGCTGTAATGTCAGCAGGTTCGGGTAAGCGTAAGGTTGCGCCTGTAATTGCAGCAATCTCCCTGGCAATCCCCACCAAGCTGAGGGCATCGGCACGGTTGGCGGTGGAAGTGACATCCAAAATCACATCTTCCAAACCCAGCAAAGGTCGCACATCAGTACCAGGCTTTAAGTCTGGCTCACTGAAGATGTGAATCCCTGCTGATTCCTTCGCCAGACCCAACTCCGCCAAAGAACAAATCATGCCTGCTGAAGGCACACCCCGCAATTTAGCAGGACGAATCTTGATATCAATCGTTGGCAGATAGGTGCCTAAGGTTGCGACTGGCACATAAGCGTCAGCTCGGACATTGGCCGCCCCACACACAATATTGGAAGGTTCATCTGCCCCAATATCAACTTGGCAAACCCGCAATTTGTCCGCATTCGGGTGAGGTTGGCATTCTAAAACTTTGCCCACGACCACCCCGTCTGCCCAAGTGCGGCGGTCTTCAATGTCTTCAACCTCAAACCCAGCCATTGTCAGGGCTTCAGCCAGTTCCTCTGGGGTCATTGTAATGTCCACCAGTTCCCGCAGCCAGTTCAAAGAGATACGCATTGCCCTGCTTAAATACTTATGTCAACCGATGTCAGCCAAATTATTGTAACGCTCAAGGATGACAATGCCTGGAGTTGCGATTGTCAGTTTAGAAGAAATCGTGACAAAATCGGTTAGAACTGACTTAAGCGTGAATAGTTTTGCTGGAATCAAGTTACAAATTAGCTGAGATGAGGAGCGATCGCGCTGCTCGGGTGAGGGTGAGCTAAGTAACAACCAAATAAAATGCCAAATCAGGGCGAGATTGGCTAATTTACGTGAATTGTGAGTTGCTTACCAACCAATTCCGGGCATTCTTTCTACAGAATGTATGGTTGAAGTAACGACGATGACCGTAGATACTTGGGGATTCACAGATGCTTCAAGAAAGACCCAAGTAACTTTAGCAAGTCTTCAAGGGTTTTCCCGCATGAGCTACACTGCGCTTCGTCGTTTCTGGCCAGATAATTAAGGTGGAGTAGCAATATTCCGAAGTGAGCGAAGTTGTAGTGGGTGATGCTGAATGAGCTACTGCATAAATCCAGCCTGTCCTAGTCCTGAAAACATAACCCACACTGAGATGTGTCAGGCTTGTGGCTCTAAGCTTTTGCTTCGCGATCGCTACCGCATTAGTCAAGCTCTGGGTCAAGGTGGTTTTGGGGCCACCTTTTTAGCCATTGACGAGTCTTTGCCAGGTGAGCCGAGTTGTGTGCTGAAGCAGCTTCGTCCCACTTCCACAGCGCCTCATGTCTTGCAAATGGCGCGGGACTTGTTTCGGCGAGAAGCCAAGACTTTAGGAAAAATCGGCAGTCATCCGCAAGTGCCCCGCCTGCTTGACTATTTCGAAGCGAATCAAGAGTTTTACTTAGTCCAGGAATATATCAGCGGCTCCACCCTCCAGCAGGAAGTCAAAAAAGCAGGCCCCTTCAGCGAAGCAGGCGTAAAACAATTCCTGAGTGAACTGCTGCCTGTTCTGCAATATATTCATAGCCAACAGGTGATTCACCGCGACATTAAGCCTGCTAACTTAATTCGCCGCACCCAAGATGCCAAACTGGTCCTGATTGACTTTGGTGCTGTCAAAGACCAGGTCAGCCAAACCTCGATGAGTGTCTCCGAGCAAACCGCTTTGACTGCCTATGCCATTGGCACCCCAGGCTATGCTCCGCCCGAACAAATGGCGATGCGTCCTGTATATGCCAGTGATATTTACGCGGTTGGCGTGACTTGCATCTACCTTCTCACTGGGAAATCGCCCAAAGACCTCGATTACGACCCCGCAACCGGGGAGCTACTTTGGGAAAAGCATGTGCATGTGAGTGAGCACTTTGCAGGTGTTCTCAAAAAAATGCTGGAAGTTTCGGTGCGCCATCGTTTTCAAAATGCGGCTGAAATTCTGCGAGCTTTAGATCTAGAACCTTACTTGGATAGTCTGGCGAAAGGAATGTCGAGCCAGAACCAAGGGAATGGACAAACTCCTGCGCGTCGTCAACCGGGCGATCGCACGGATGAAACAGGTAGCTCTATCACCACCTCTCCCGCTGCCCGAGTGGCGATGGCAATCCGCGCTCGACAGGCAAAGTCAGATTCAACCAGTTTGCAATCCGGTACTTCTCGCAATCGAGTTCTAGCCGCAAAACCTTCCTCTTTCACGGCCATCCGCAGCAAAGGGTCTACGAGCGGCCAGCCCAAGGTACCACCGAAAATTGATGCTCAAGCGTTACAATTGGCCTACTCAAAGGGCCGTCGAGATTTTGCTGCCTACGATTTGAGCCTTTTGAGTCTGCAACGAGCCAGTTTGTCGGGAGCAATTTTCCATCAATCTAAGCTAGACAATGCCAATTTCCAAGGCGCGAACTTGTTTAATGCAGATTTTGGCCGAGCTAGCTTAAATGGAGTCAATCTCCGAGATGCGAATTTGTCTAGAGCTTATTTGAGCCATGCTGACCTAGAAGGGGCTGACTTACGCGGCGCAGACTTGAGTCACGCTTACCTCGCTAATGCCAACTTGCGAGGCGCAAATCTCTGTGGTGCGAATCTAACAGGCGCTAAAGTAACCGAAGAACAACTGGCTTTAGCTCGGACTAACTGGGCAACGGTACGTCCGGGTGGTAAAAAGGGACTTTGGTAAGCGATTTAGACTAGGAGTCAATTCATGCTGAAGCTCTATGGT
>DATNPE010000524.1:0-4139 GCA_036703355.1 Allocoleopsis sp.
AAGCGAAATCAGCATTAGCGATTCATAGAAACTCAAGTTTATAGAGCTGATATAAAAAATTCTGCTTGGAGGTGTACAAGTGACACCTCCATTCTTTTTGGGTCGTTGATCTTTTGCGCCGCTCCTAGAACCTGCATCAGCCTCTAAAGTGGAACCAGAAACCTGCGATATAGTCAAATCTGGTACTGAACCCATTAAGAATGCTCATGCTACTGTTGTCACGCTGGAAACTGTCTAGCCTGCGCCGATATTCCCTCTACTCGTTGCAGCTGGGATTAGTTGTCTTGCTGATGGGGTTGTCTGCTTGCGGTGGACCTAAGAAAAGCCAAACGGCTGACAAACTGGCTCAGGATAGCTCCGCTGTCCAAAGTTTTGACAACAACTTGACGTTTAATGATGTCACGCTAGAGCAGGTAGATGAAAAAGGTCAGTTGCTGTGGAAGGTCAAAGCCAAGCAAGCACGCTACAGCAAAGATCAAAAAGTAGCGACTGTGCAAGGCCCTGCGGGTGAATTGTATCAAGATGGCAAAGCGGTTTACAAAATTCAGGCTCAAAGTGGCGAAGTCCGCAAAGATGGCCAAACCATTCTGCTGAAAGGGCAAATTGTTGCGACTGACATTCAAAGTGGGGCGATCGTCAAGGGTAACGAGCTGGAGTGGCAGCCCAAAGTTGATCTTTTGTTAGTTCGCAACAACATTACAGGGACTCATCCTCAAGTGCAAGCGACCGCTAAAGAAGCCAAAGTCTACAGCCGATCGCGGCGAATGGAATTTTTCGGCCAGGTGGCAGCTACGTCTAAAGATCCTGCCTTGGGATTTAAGAGTGAGCATTTGATTTGGGAGATGGCCAAGCAGTTAATCGTGGTCGATAAACCCGTGCAGATCGATCGCTATGTGGGAACAGTGGTGAGCGATCGCGCGGTGGCTGACCAAGCTGAAGTCCAGCTGAAAAACAAAGTCGCAACCTTGAAGCAAAACGCTCAATTATCGATCGCGGACCCACCGCTACAAATTGCCAGCAATTCCTTAGTGTGGAATCTCAATAACCAAACGGTGGTATCTGACCAGCGGGTTGATGTGTTGCACCGGGAGCAACAAGTGGCTCTTACCGCCAATCAAGGGCGGGGTGATCTAGAACCCCGGATTTTCTACCTGACAGGAAATGTGCAAGGCAACGGGCAGCGCAATCAATCTCAACTGGCAGCAGACAACCTCACCTGGTACATCCCGACTCAGCAAATTGAGGCGACAGGAAATGTAGTTTATAGCCAAGCGAATCCACCCTTCAACCTCAAAGGCCCGAAAGCTTCCGGTACTTTGCAAGATCAAAATATTGTGGTGAGTGGTGGCCGAGTAGTGACAGAGATTATTCCTTAACCTAGAACTCTAAACCTGCACCCGATATAAAATCTGATTGCGCCTGTCATCGCCTAGCTGAAACTTTTGTGGGAGGGTCGGCGCTGTGGGGGTAGGGTTGCTAGGAGCCGCTGTAGCTCCCATGAGTTGTGTTGCGGTGGTTTCACTACCGGACGCTTGAGTTGAGAAATTTAAGGGGGCATCAGGGCTGGAGGAACTGCTAGGAGTAATCTCCGTGGGTACGGATTGGGCTACGCCCCATTGCTGTAGCAAGTTTTGCAGCAGTTGGTCTTGCCGATTGCGAAGCCCGTCTAAATCCTCACCCCGGTTCAGAATCGCGAACCAAATTAAGCCGCGATCGCGAGTGGGTAAGGCTCCTGCTAAGGCACTCACATCCCAGAGCGTTCCCGTTTTGACCACAGAGGCTACGGGAATATTGCGATCCTCTAAGGTGCCACCATCGCGACCCGATACGGGAAACAAGTCAGCTACAGTCATTTGCTGGGGCTTCAAGTAATTCTCGATCGCCATAAACATGGCACAGACCGCGCGAGGAGAAATGCGGTTTTCTGGACCTAGACCAGAGCCATTGATGAGTTGAATTTCGGCTTGTGGGACTCCCGCCGCTCTGGCAGCTTGGGCAGCAACAACAGAGGCTCCCCCTACGGAAGCAGCTAGCATCTCAGCCATCGCATTGTTGCTGTAGATGTTCATCTGTTTCAGGATTTGGGCCAGCGGCAGAGATTGGTGCCGTAATAAGGCAATTTGTTTGGGGATCGGTAGGGTCGCTACTTTGATATCTCCGGCGATCGCGACTTGAGGCTGAGGCGTGCCTTTCGGTAGGTTAAGGTACTGAGCCTTAGCTTCCTCGGACCACAGTTTGGCATTCAAGCCCTGCTTGAGCAACGTCCCTGCCAGGAAAGGATCAGTCTCGTAATTCATGGCGAAGTTGCCAGTAATTACCAGATTGCCCGTGACTTGCTGAATGCCCATGCGATTGAGGGTGTTGCCGAGGGCGATCGCTTCCTCCCAGACAAAGAAGGGGTCGTTGTTCCCTTGGATCACCAAATCCCCTTGCAAGACCCCGTTCTGAATCGGGCCTGTCGCGCCAATCAAGGTGTCAAATTGGTGGGCGGGTCCCCAAGTTTCTAACGCGGCCAAGGAAGTCGCCACCTTGGTCAAGGAAGCCGCTGGCAGGGGTTGTGTGCCCTGGTGATTGGCTAGCAGATTGTAGCCCGCTTGCACCCAAACGCCTTGACTGGTTTCAGTCAGTCCTGTGGCGCTCAGACTTTGCAAATACTGCTGCACCGCAGCCTCACCAGCTGGGTCCGGTTGACTAGAAAAAACTAGGCCAGGCGTATTCCAAGACGCCAGTAAGCTGTCGGGATTGATGGGCTGTGGCACCTGGGCCATTTTGAACCACAGCGAAACCAACCCAGAGCTGACTAATTCCAGCACGACTGATTTGCCTCCACACGGCTGAAGCTAAAACCAAGACGGAAACATTCTATCTATTACGATGAGGAATAGATACAATCAGGCCCTCAGGCATGGCAAAACCAGACCAAAATCAAGTTTTACGTCGTTTACCCATCGTCGTTGGCGCTTTGGCAGGGACATTGCTGTTCATCAATCGGCTGCTGACGCCTAATTTGACTGATGCTCAAGCTCGCTCTGATGCCTTAGGAGTGATCCTCAGTGCCCTCTTAATTTTGACGGGGTTACTGTGGCAACGCATTCAACCGCGATCACCGGATGCCGTTGATTTAATTGGGGAAGAAGGACTAGACTTGGCCCCAGATCTCCCAGAGGCGGTGCAGCTAGAACTGGCTTGGGCTTCCCAGATTCTACTTACCAATACTGTGACGCGATCGCTGGTGGTTTGGTATCAGGGGCGAGTCTTGCTGCGACGAGGTATCTTGGCAGCCAAAACAGAGGTAAAGCCAGGGCCAATTTTGCAACGGGTGTTAGAGAAGCAAAAACCTGTTTATCTAGTCGATGTCAAGGTTTATCCTGGCCGCATTGAGTTTGACTATTTGCCAGAAAATACCCAAGGGATCATTTGCCAACCGATTGGCAATCAAGGCGCTTTAATTTTGGCCGCGAATGCGCCCCGGAGTTATACCAAGCAAGACGAAAACTGGGTTGAGGCGATCGCCAACAAACTCGACAATACCCTCAGTCAACATTTAGAAATAGCTCATCCTCACGCATAAACTATGACCATACTCTATTGGCTGCTTGTGGCTGTAATGGTGTTCGGGGTAATTGGAGCTGTGGTTCCAGCTATTCCTGGAACTAGCCTAATTGTGGCGGCGATCGTCGTTTGGGGCATCGCTCACGGATTTAGCACCGTCACCGTTCCTTTGATTGTGGCGATCGGGGTGTTGGTCGTCAGTATGGGCGTAGATTTTCTCGCGACCTTCTGGGGAGCTAAGCGCTTTGGAGCCAGCAAGTGGGGCCAAATTGGCGCTGTTGTGGGTCTATTGCTGGGCTTTTTTGGCCTATTGCCTGCGCTGCCTTTTGGTGGGCCATTGCTGGGAATTTTGATTGGTCCCTTACTGGGCGCGATCGTAGGTGAACTGATCTACCGAAAAGATTTTGTCGTGGCGGTTAAAGCTGGGATTGGCATTGTCGTGGGTTCGTTAATTGGCAACTTAATTCAAGGCTTACTGGCGTTGGGAGCTGTGATCGTTTTCCTCGTCACCACTTGGCCCCTAGGAGCAGGCACCTAATCTCAATGTCTACCTGACCACCACATGATAAAAAGGCACCCACAAGGGG
>DATNPE010000525.1:0-2706 GCA_036703355.1 Allocoleopsis sp.
TGCGACAGTGGTTGTCAGCATCAGGTCTACAGGTGACAGGGATAAATCTCTTCTCTCTAGGCACCCATACCCGCCGCAGTTGGCTAATTTTTCGCCAAGCCCTCGCACCTCAATTCCCTGTCGGAGCGATCGCAGTTGAGCCACGAGCTTATGATGTCAATCATTGGTGGCGATCGAGTGAGGGGGTCCGCACCATAATTTCTGAAGCGATCGCCTATTTCTACGCTCGGTTCGTCAGTTGGAAACCATAGAACCCAAGCGCTGTCTTACCGCTAAGTTCTGGCACAAGCCAAAGTCAGTGTGAAGGCAAAATTAGGGCATACTGAGATCCGCTGACTTGAGGGTGAATGATTGGTCTCAGAACGTGCATTGTGGTTAGCTTGGTCTCGCATTCCAGGGATTGGCCCAATCTTGCTGAAACGGCTGCACCAGCACTTTCAGACTTTAGCCACGGCTTGGGCAGCGAGTCCCAGTGAACTAGGCGCAGTGGAAGGCATTGGCCCGCAAACTCTAGAAATCGTTGTGGCGGCGCGGGCCAAAATTCACCCAGAGCAGTTGCTAGCTACCCATGAGCGAGAAAACCCCTGTTTTTGGACTCCTGCCGATCCGGGTTATCCTCGTTTGCTCTTAGAAATTCCCGATCCACCCCCTGTTTTGTATTACAAGGGTCAAGTGCAGTCGCCGGAGCAACAAACTGCCACTCCGGCGATCGCGATCGTCGGCACCCGTGACCCCTCCGAGTATGGTCGGCGTTGGGCGCGTAAACTGGCTTCTTCGTTAGCCCACCAAAACTTCACGGTGGTTTCGGGTTTGGCCTATGGCATTGACACGGAAGCCCACCAAAGTTGCTTGGATGTCGGTGGCTACACGATCGCGGTCCTAGGAACTGGGGTGGATATGGTCTATCCCTGGAAGAACCAGCGGCTTTACGACCAGATTGCTGAACAAGGTTTGTTGGTGAGCGAGTATCCTGCGGGCACCCAACCCGATCGCAGCCATTTCCCCCGGCGCAACCGCATCATCGCAGGGCTAAGCCGAGCCATTTTGGTGATGGAAGCTCCGGGCAAATCCGGGGCACTGATTACCGCTCACTTGGCGAATGATTATGGTCGCGATGTCTATGTGCTACCGGGTTCTCTAGATAATCCCCGCTCGATGGGCTGCTTAAAGTTGCTGAATGTGGGCGCACAAGCCATCTTGAGCGAAATTCATCTCCTGGAAATGCTGGGCACCATGCCACGCCTGCAAGTGGTAGAACCCGCAAACCTCACTGCCGAATCTACTCGTAGTCATCCCAACCAGGCTTTGATTCCAGATTTAGCCCCAGACTTACAAAGCGTTTTGCAAGCTTTGACGGCTGAGCCAACGCCGTTTGATGTGATTGTGCAAAAGGTGGGCTTAGCCGCTGCCACAGTCTCTAGCGCGCTGTTGCAGTTGGAGTTGTTGGGCTTGGTGTCGCAAGTGCCTGGAATGCGCTACCGACTTTCCTAACGCGATCGCACCCTCAACTCGCCAAGAATTGCTCCAGTTCAGGCACCTCTACCCAAGTTCCGATAGTGTGGGATTGGTGGGTTAAATCCATCAACAGTTGCGAGTAAACACCTTCCCGTAAGGAGGGGGCGATCGCTTCTCCTTGATCAATGCTTTGTACCCAGCGATCGACGACGCCAATAAACGGGGCAATGCGTCCATCCAGATAAGTCTTGGGAAATTCTAATCGCTTGGGAATTTCGACTAAGCTCAGGGGTTGTCCGCCTTGGCTGGCCCAAAGTTGGAACCCATGCACATAGTCTTTTTGGTTGTTGCTGCCTAAAACTAAGGTGCCGCGATCGCCATACACTTCTACCCAGTGACCGCGCCCTTGATACGTCACAGAGCTGAGGCAAACTTGGCAAGGCACGCCGTTGGCTAGCTCTAGCATCAGCATGCAGGTGTCGTCGGCATCGACGGTTTCATGCTCGCCTGTACTGGGGTCGGGACGTGTCGGGATGGAAGTGCTGAGTCGAGCGGACAACCGTTGGATGGGGCCAAAGAGCCAACTGATGTAATCAAAGGCATGGGAGCCGATCGCGCCTAGAGCACCACCGCCCTTTTCTTTTTGGGCATACCAGTTCCAGGGACGGGTGGCATCGGCACGACTGGAAACCAACCAATCAATTTTGATCAGGCGGGTTTCGCCGACATATCCTTCAGCTAACAATTCGGCTAAGTGTTGCCAAGCAGGAACACAGCGAAATTCAAAATCAAGGGCGGCGATCGCTTTCTGCTGGTTGGCGAGATGATATAAGTCTTTGGCTTCGGTGGCAGAGAGGGTGGTTGGCTTTTCTAGCAAAACATGTTTGCCCGCTTGCAACAGGGTTTTAGCCATGTCGTAGTGCAAGAAGGGCGGGGTGGAAACACTGACGGCCTGGACTTCTGGCAAGGCGGCAATTTCTTCGACGCTGCTGCAAGCATGGGGAATCTGGTGGGCTGCGGCGATCGCCTGTGCCTGGGCTAAGTCTCGGTGATACACGGCCACGACTTGAGTGCGATCGTGGGCTTGAAACCCTGGAATGTGAACTTTCTGCCCAAACCCGGTGCCGATGATTGCGACTCCAATTTGCGATCGCGGACGGGGTTTTGTGGAGGTGGGGTTCACGTTGGTAGAAACCATAGATTTTAAGGCTGAGCGCTCGTAACACACCGATTATCAACCGATCATCTTAT
>DATNPE010000526.1:0-7539 GCA_036703355.1 Allocoleopsis sp.
CAAGCAGAGTCAGACATTGCAGCTAACCGAGTGGGAGATCTAGATGAAGTCCTTCGCGACGGTTGATGTTTGGCAAGCCTACGCAAAGTTAACTCCAGAAGCAAAGGAAAAAGCTCGAATTCGCCTTAGCTCACTTAGCACTTGTTGACTTTGGGCGTTCTGCCTCTTTAGTTCTCAAGGTTCCTCGGTGTCGCCAGATTTCGATGCTGAGGATGCAGGTCATCAACCAGACCAAACCCGCTGCGTAGCCTGCCAAAACATCAGTGGGCCAGTGAACGCCTAGATAGAGCCGACTGAAACCGATCGCGACAATTAGAATGACTGTTGAGATGAAAATTTCCACGCGCCAGCGTCTGAAGTGGGTAGCCAGCAAATAGCCCAACATCCCATAGACCACCATCGAGAGCATGGCATGACCACTGGGGAAGCTGTAATATTTCACATCTACAATTCTGGCCCACAACGCGGGACGGGCACGGGCAAAGACATCCTTCAACAAAACATTTAGGCCTGCTGCCCCTGCGGCTGCGATCGCTAGGGTCGTTGCTTCAGAACGTTGACCTCGCCACAACAGCCAAGCACCGAGGGCTAAGCTCATGGCCGTGAGTTCGGTGGGTTCTCCCAGAAAGGTAATGGCGATCATCAGGCGATCGAGCAGGGGGTTATGTAGCTCCCGCAGACTTAGCAAAATGCTGCTATCGAACGCTTGGGTTTCTTTTTCTAAAACTTCTTCAGCTATCTCAGCAAAGCCCCACAAAGACAGGCCAGCTAGAACCAAGCCCCCCACTCGGATAGTCGATAGCAAAGGCAATAGCTTGGGGGTGACACGCTCTTTCCAAGTGCGAATAATTTGAGAGATCAAGTCTTGCATGAGCGATGGGCTAACTTCGGGCTGCTGGGTTGGGCAAGTTCAGGTCTGGATGGAGCGACTTAGGGCAGGCTCTCCCAGGCTTGAGCCACGATATCGCTGAGCCAACGGCGCTGAGCGGCATCGAGCAAGCTGTCATCTTTGAGCACTTCTGTTGTTAAATCTTCTAAGGAACGACCTTCAGAGCGTGTAATCATGACCACACCCGCGATCGCGGCAGCAACTAATTCTTCGTCTACCGGGCCTTGGCGAAGTGCAACAATTTCTTCAGGATTCACAGGAATGGGATAATTCATGGCTAGTTAATCAAGGCGATCGCCGCCGAACAGTTATATGAGAATGTTGTAAAGTTTCTTAAGTAATTTAGTATTCGGAAGTTTAACGTAATTTGGGGTCCTGTCAACCCTGCCCTACTACGTAATTTGCTGGAGTAAATTCCCCATAAAATCCCCACAATGAGAGAAATTCTTTACATTGAAGTGCCGACCCCTGATACAGCGGCTGTGTGCCGATGGTTACAGCAGGACTTTAACCCAGAGTTCGGTGAGAAGGTTGTCACACCCAACGGCTTCCGAATTAGATGCTCCAGGACTACAGCAGCATCCAAGACGATTTCAGACTCCGTGAGTGCCTTAGACTCAGAGCTTTCAGTGTTTGTTTGGTCTTTGCAGCGCACTACCTATCTCAAAGTCTTTCGCTGGGCAGATACCGCAATTTCAGGGGAACAAAAATTTCTCCAGCAACTCGCGATCGCGATTCGGCAGCAGTTTCCGAACCAGTACCCGGCCCCTCCGGCGATCGACCTGACGCAACAGTCAATTTTTGAGGCGCTGGCTCCTCATTATCCCCAGACGGTGAAGTTCTTTCAGAAAATGCCGAATGGCGAATATGACTTGACTCGCGTCTATTGGTGGGAACAGCGCTGGCGAGAGGGAGTTCGCAATCCTCAGCAACCACAGCAGGTGATTTTTCGCGCTGAGGCTAGCCGCTCAAATTTACCAGAGCCCAAGATTCCCGACTATGACTTGATCTATATTGGCGGTGCCTTGGGGGTGATTCATGCCGCAGTCATGGCGCGGTTGGGCTACCGGGTGTTGTTGGTAGAGCGCTTGCCCTTTGGTCGCATGAACCGAGAATGGAATATTTCTCGCGATGAGTTCCAAAGCTTAATTGATTTGGGACTATTTACCCCAGCCGACTTTGAATCTGTGATTGCCAGAGAATATATCGACGGCTTTCATAAATTCTTTGATGCCAATAACCCGCCGCAAGCCAAAGCTCCGATTTTGCATACGCCGACGGTACTGAATGTGGGGATTGATGCCGAGAAGCTGTTGCGAGTCTGCGGCGATAAATTCCGGGCAGCGGGGGGTGAAATTTGGGACGAAACCGAGTTTGTCCGAGCCGATGTGAGCGCTGAGCAAGTGACGGTAACACTGACACACTTACCGACGCGATCGCCTAAACAAGTCAGCGGTCGCTTGTTGGTGGATGCGATGGGTACCGCTTCCCCGATCGCTTGGCAACTGAATGGCGGTCGTGCCTTTGATAGCGTTTGTCCCACGGTGGGAGCGGCGATCGCCAGTGGCTTCGCGCCGGAAGTTTGGGATGCTCAGTACGGTGATGTGCTCAACAGTCACGGTGATATTTCTAAAGGGCGGCAACTGATTTGGGAGTTGTTCCCAGCGCAGGGCGAGGAAGTCACGATTTATCTGTTCCACTACCATCAGGTTCACCCCGACAATCCTGGCTCTTTGCTAGAGATGTACGAGGACTTTTTCACGATTCTGCCTGAGTACCGCCGCTGCGATATGGACCAGCTGGTGTGGCGCAAACCCACCTTTGGCTATATTCCAGGGCACTTCACGGTCGGCAGTCGCGATCGCCAAGTTGCCTTCGATCGGTTGGTGGCGATTGGGGATGCGGCTTCGTTGCAATCTCCCTTGGTATTCACCGGGTTTGGCTCTCTGGTCCGTAACCTGGGCCGCCTCACCCACCTGCTCGACACGGCTTTGCAGCACAATCTCCTCAGTGCCAAGCATCTCAATCTAATTCATGCGTTTCAAAGCAATGTCTCGGTGACTTGGCTGTTCTCCAAAGGCATGATGGTGCCCACTCACCGCTTCCTGCCGCCAGAGCGGATCAATTCTATGCTCAATACCTTCTTTGGCATTCTAGCTGCCGAGTCTCCAGCGGTAGCGGATGCCTTTATTAAGGACCGAGCCGATTGGGTGTCGTTTAACCGTATGGCTTTGAAAGCGGCTTGGCAAAATCCCGCCTTGCTCGTTTGGATCTGGGAACTGGCTGGCTCCAAAGACTTTTTCCGCTGGATTGGCAGCTACGTGAACTTTACCGTTGCGGCACTGGCGAGCGGTTTACTGGGAAGTTGGTTGCCTCAACTCAGTCGTTGGAGCCAACCCTGGCTAGAAGCTCACTATCCGGGATTCTGGCTGTGGTTGCTGAGCTGGAACTACGCCCTGACCGCAGGAATGGGGCAGCGACCCGTGGGTCTGCGGCGATTGCTTCCCAACCTACCCACCTCCCAGCCAGAGACACCAGAAGTCTCTCCAGCAGCTAACGTTGGCACTAGTAGCCCTCTAGCTAGCAAGAAAGGTTAATCAGAGAGGTTTGAACTCTGGCTCCCCTTTCCTCAAGGGAAGGGGCTGGGGGTTAGGTCTCAGGAGCGGCGCTGGGGAAAGCTGGGTAACTCCACTGCTGCCATTGAGGAGCGCTTTTTGTGCGATCGCAGGGGATACAGCGTGGGGGAGGGCCAACTGGGATAGAAGGTGAACCCAGTACTGGTGTCCTCGGTAGCGATGGCTTCAGGCTGATTGCGAGATGGCTGGTCGCTTGCCAGAGCTGTGATCTCGATCGAGGATTGAGCCACAGAACTGGCCACCGTTTCTGACACATCAATCAGCTTCGCCAAGTCTTGCCACAGCTCTTCTTCTTCCTGAGCATCCCCTCCAAACGTCAATCCAGGGGTGGTTTCTCCAATCGTTGTGGCCTCTGAGGCGGTAGGTTGCACCAAGTCTTCTGGCAAATCTTCTTCCCACTCCAACTCATAGGAGGGGGCGATCGCCTCTACTTCGTCGATGGCGTCGGGCTCCACCACGATCGCAGCAGTGGTCAATTCACTGTCCTCAGCGATTGCAGTCGGGGTCGCTGCTGGAGGGGTTGTGTCTACGGCTGAGTGTTCTGCTGCTTCTGCGGCGGCAATTTTTTGCTTCAGGTTGTAGCTGATGGAGAGCTGAGCCTGGTTGTCTGCGATCGCTTGTTCCCAAAGCGGACGATTGGCGTTAAGAGCCTCGGCCTCTGCTACATCTGCGCTGGGGGCGGCTAGCAAATCTTGAAAAATGGGTGCGATCGCAGGAGGCAGTTCTAGCAGGGAATCCTCCATTGACTCGGAATTGATGCCCGACCAGTTGGCGAAGTCAGAGTCCAAGGCACTGTCTGGGGATGTTGCTTGCAGCGGTGACTCTAAGGGCGCAAAGGCTGCTTCTCCTGCTGCATCGGTGTCCATCAGCCAAGGCTGAGCCGACCAAGGCTGAATGGAGTCTACCTTGGGCAAAAAGGCAGGGTCGGAGTTCCCAGAGGTTTTTGCCGTGGGGCGAGTTTTGGTAGTATTGGGCATTGCTCCAGAAGCGGCTAAATCGGGATGCGCTTCGTGGCAAGGAGAGCTCACATCCAGGCATTTTTCCAGAGCTGCTTTAAATTGCAGGGTGTAGCGTTGCTGACGGTGTAGGCGCGATCGCAAGTCACGGCAGATGTTTTCGGCTTGCATCAACGCATGAGTTTGCTCGTTATAGCGCTGCTGGGTTAAAGCGCATTCTCGCTCTAGTTGGGCGACACGCTCTTGACTGTTTTCGAGTTGAGCGGTGATCGTTTCTACCAAAATTTGCTGGCGCTGCGCTGCTTGGTGAGAGCACTCTAGTTCGTGCATCAGGCGGGCGATATGCTCATCTGCTGCCATCAGTTCTTCACTTTGTTGCGTGAGAACGGCTTCTTGTTCCTGAGTGCGCGTGGCTTGGGCTTCGAGAGTAGCTTGGCACTCGTTTAAAACAATTTCTAACTGTGTCACCCGATTGAGCAAGTAGCCATTGCGCTGCTGTAGCTCTTGCATAATGGTGACAATTTCGTTCACCTCTGGTAGGGAGAGGGAAACCAAGGATTCTGAGGGTTCCGACGATTCAGGTTGAGCGATGTTGGTGGCTTCTACCTCAACCAGAGGCTGGGCGATCGCGTCAATGCTGATAGCATTGGGAAAGTCTACGGTTTGCCAGTCTTCTTCTCGCTCTGGCTGCTGAAGCGGCAAATCCGCTGGGTCGGCATTGGACTCAGCAGCGGCAGAATCAACTACATCGAAATCGGTTGGCTCTGGTAGCTCTTGGCCATTCGTCGGGGTGTCAGCTTCACTCATCACTCTCATCCAAAAGGTAAGGAATCCTCAGTCCAGATTGAGCACCGCCTTTTCAGGAAGACTCGGCAGTCGCCCATCAATCTTCTCAAACAGGATAGGTTTGGATCACGATCTATGTTGCACCCTGAGACAGAGCGACTCAAAACTTGAGTCTTCGCAACATGCCCAAATCATTTAATTAATCTTGATAGGCTAGCACCCGAAGACAGTGGTCGCTGTATTGCTCAAGAAATTATTAAAAATTTGAGAATTATCTAAAATTCAAACTCAAGGCGGACAATCGGCTTAGGGTTAAGGACTTTTTCAACAGAGAGCACACTGAACATTAAAAAATCTAGCGGAATCAAGGACTTAGGTCTAGCCTTAAATCAGAAATTTTGTCGGCTATTATTAATTTTTTTCGGAATTAAATTAATTGAAGTAATTCGCAATTGTTTGAAATATTACAAGAGCGAGTAAGGTTAATCGCTGTAAGTTTGGCAATCTTGATTGCTTGAAGCCTGGAACTTCTATAAATGTTGCAAGGTTTGATGAAGCAGCTCCCGATGCATTAAAGCGCGATCGACTAAGGAGTGAATTTGAGCGGCTGAAAGCGGCTCTCCGTTGGCATAGTGTTCAACCCAAGCTTGGCTAATCTCACGGGGATCGCTTGGTATAGAAGGATGCGGAGAGTTGCCCACTAAATCCCAACCTGGAATCACTAATTCGCTCATCAGTTGGCTCACTTTGGGGTCGTAGCTGAGAGCAAAGCAGCGGCATCCCTCGGCGGCGGCCATAATTAGACCGTGGTAGCGCATGGCGATCGCCATCTCGACCCCGCGAAACGCCCCTTTCAGTTGTTGGGGATCACTGAGACTAAGAATTTTATTGGGTCCGGGTAGTTGGGGTTGGATGGTTTCGGCGATCGCTAAGTCTTGAGCGGGTTGAAAGGGGACTAGCAAAATGCAAGTTTGGGTGACTTTTTGAAAGTCGATCAGAGCTTGGGTGAAGATGGCGAGTCGCTCTGGGGTGAGGGAGGCGTGCGATCGCAGCGCCACAGCCACTCTTGGGGCAGGTAAATCCCACAGCTCTCCTACGGGTTTAGCTTCTAAGGCCCAGACAGGGTCGGGGGCGAGCAAAAAAGGCACTTGCCATTCAGATAAAAGCGCGGCGGAGCCTTGATCCCGCACGCTCACTGCATCGCAATTGGTAAAAGCTTGCCGAGCCAGCCAGCGGGTAAAACTGCGATTTAAGGGGCCAATTCCTTGCGCCCAAGCAATAGTTTTGAGGCCGAATCGCTGGGCTAAGCCCATGAGACCCCCGTAATAAACTGGACTGGCGGCGCTGGTGACGTCTTGCATTAAGCTGCCGCCGCCCCAAATCAGGACGTTGGCTTGCTTGAGGGCAGGAATGAGGACTTGTGGGGTTTTGCGATCGCAGGCTTCTACGCCGTAGGCAGCTTGGGTTTGGGCAGAGTCGCCAGACAGCACGATGGGGGTGACGTGGTTAGGGAGCATTTGCAGCAATGAGGCTAGGAGCGCTTCGTCTCCTCCATTCCCTTTGCCGTAGTAGCCACACAAGACTGCCCGAACTGATTCCATCCTCTGACTCCCGTACTGTCACCCTTACAATACCGGAGTTCTGGAAGCGGTAGCATAAAAACTTAGCGCGCAGTTTGTATGGGTAGTTATTTGCGGAGGGGGTCGCATGCACGCACTTTCAATTCCAACTTGGATCATTCACATTTCGAGTGTGTTGGAGTGGATGGCGGCGATTTGGCTAATTTGGACTTATGCGGAGGTCAGCCAAAATCGGGCTTGGCGATCGCTGTCGTTGGGGATGTTGCCTGCTTTGGTGAGTGCGATGTGTGCTTGTACTTGGCACTTTTTTGATAATCTGGCGGCTCTGGAGTGGTTGGTGACGTTGCAGGCGGCGATGACGGTGGTGGGGAATTTTACGTTGTTGGCTGCGGGGTGGTGGATTTGGCGAGCGAGCCGCAAGGATGGTGTGGTTGGGCGTTTGGATTCAGAATAGTTTTGGTTTTTGTTTTACTTTGAAGCCCGAACCTTGGGGGCACTCGCCCCCAAACCCCCGCTGAGGGACGGTTGCGTCCCCCAGACCCCCTCCAAACGAGTTTATGTGTTGGTGTTTCGATTCTTATTTTTTCACTCCTCACCTCTCACTCCTTACTTCTCACTTTCTGACTTCTGGCTCCTGACTCCAGGCTCCTGCCTCCCTCATCCCTCCCCTCCCTCCTATGTCCAAAGAATCT
>DATNPE010000527.1:0-7383 GCA_036703355.1 Allocoleopsis sp.
GACTTCGACTCCTTGTTGCTTAAGGAAGGCTTGAAACTCAGGCTTGACTCCTGGCTCGGTCAGCACCAGTGTAGGAGCGGCTGCGGTTTCCCAAAGATGGGCTTGCTCTGGTAGATCGAGAGTACGGCTCATCACCACTCGCAACGGGTGCGGGCCATCGACTTGGCGGCTGGTCAGCAGTGGGTTGTCGAGCCTGACTGTATTGCCCCCCACCACCACTGCGTCGCAAGCCGCTCGCAATTGAAATACGGAAGTTCTGGCGGCTTGTCCAGTAATCCAGGCGCTGTGGCCGCTATTGGTGGCAATTTTGCCATCTAAAGTCATGGCGTATTTCAGAATGCCAAAGGGGCGATGGTAGAGAATGCGATGAACAAAGGCTTCATTTAAGGCTTGGCAAGCCGCTTCTTCAACGCCTGTCACTACTTCGATGCCTGCCGCTTGCAATCGCGCAATCCCGCCGCCTGCCACTTTAGGGTTGGGGTCTACCATCCCGACTACGACTTTGGCTAAACCCGCTGCGACGACCGCTTCCGAGCAGGGAGGGGTGCGCCCGTGGTGGTTGCAAGGCTCCAAGTTGACATAGAGGGTGGCTCCTCGCGCGCGATCGCCTGCTTCTCGGAGGGCAAAGACTTCGGCGTGGGGTTGTCCCGCTTTCGGGTGAAAACCTTCGCCAATAATTTCACCATCTTTGACGATGACAGCACCGACTAGGGGATTGGGGGCAGTACGGCCTAGGGCTCGCCGAGCCAGTTCTAAACAGCGCTGCATCATGGCGCGATCGAAGTCGGTGCCGCTGCTGGAATTGCTGTCTACGGCTGTGACTGAGGCAGGTGGGGTGCCGAAATCGTCTGCTGAGTCAATTGAGTCGAGATGTCCAGAATCCAAAGCTGCCTCCGAAGCACATTTGAGTATCCAGGAAAAACCTTTCCTTAGTTTGGCATTGACTTTACTACTCCTAGGGATAGAGTTCTCTGGCGATCGCGTCGTTAGACTAGGAGAGTCGTATTGTAACCAAACATTACAAACTTCCGAACTTAACTTTCTATCTTTTTGTAGGCGGTTTCCATATGAGTTTTCTCCAATGGAACAGAAATTTCAAAAAGCAACGCTGGAGCCGAGGTTATCGCTTCACAGGAGTCATGGTAGGAGCGATCGCCCTGACGCTAACTCCGATCGCCCAGCCTTCCGCGACGGCTCATCTCTCCTCCCTCCTCAGCACCAGCCTGCCCGTCAATGTGCAGAAGCTTGACAGCCTCTTGACTCAGGCTAGCGACAAAGCTGACGATGCCCAGGTGGCAACCAGTGAAGTGCGCTTAGATGGCAGAACCCTCTTCTCGATCGCGCTGCCTGCCGTGGATCAAAAACCAGGCCAACCTACGCCCGTGCGGCAACGAGCGCAGGATATTGAGAGGATTTTGCAACGAGTTGCCTCCAGTAAATTTGATCCAAACAAACTTCAGGTGACGAGCGCGATCGATCAGCAAAGTGGTTTGCCTGTGATCTATGTCAACGATCAATGGTTGATGACGGTGACAACGTTGGATGCTCAGTTGCAAGGCCGTGATCCAGACCGTTGGGCCGATCGCCTGACTGATACGATTCGCAATGCCTTGATTCGGGCACAGCAGGAACGGCAACCTCAATTTCTGCTGCGCCAAGCGCTGATTGCCGATGGTATTGCCTTTGCAGTCATTGTCAGCAGTTATGGACTGCATCGTTTCCAGCGTCGGTTGCGTACCAAACAACGCCGCTTACAAGCAAAAATTCCTACCCAGGCAGAAGTGTTGCCTGATGCGGCGAGTACGGCTGATCCTGCCTCTTCGACCCGTGAGCAGATCGAAACAGTGGCGACCGTACAGCAGCAACTCACGACTCGCCAACAGCGTAATGTCTATGACATCAAGCATCGCTTACTTGATGGTGCCCAAGTCAGTTTATGGGGTGGCGGCAGCTATGTGATTTTGGGCTTGTTTCCGCAGAGCCGCTGGTTGCAGCCGTTGCTGTTTTCGGCTCCCTTGCAAGTGTTGGGGATTGGACTGCTGAGTTATGTCGGCATCCGCGCGATCGAAGTTTTAATTGATCAATTTTTTGATGCGATCGCGGAAGGGCAACTGCTAGAACCAAAAGCATCCCAGCGCTTGGCATTGCGAGTTTCTACGTTTTCACGAGTCATCAAAAGTGTCGTCACGATCGTGGTGACATTCGTGGGTGGGCTCGCGGCTCTGTCAGTAGTTGGCGTGGACCTGGTGCCGCTACTCGCGGGGGCTGGGATTATCGGTTTGGCGATTTCTTTCGCATCTCAAAGCATTATCAAAGATATGATCAACGGCTTTTTGATTTTGCTGGAAGACCAATACGCGGTGGGCGACGTGATCACTGTGGGAGAAGTCTCAGGTTTGGTGGAAAACATGAACCTCCGAATCACGCAGCTCCGCAACAATGAAGGCCGCCTGATCACCATTCCCAACAGTGCGATCGCCTTGGTGCAAAATCTCTCTAAAGATTGGTCTCGCGTGGACATTGCCATTGATGTGGCCTACGACACGGACCCCGATCGCGCCTTAGAAGTGATTCGCCAAGTCGGAGAGAGCATGTATAGCGATCGCGAATGGCGAGTCAAAATGCCAGAAGCCCCGGAAGTGCTAGGTATAGATGAGCTAGACCATACGGGACTTTTGATTCGGGTCTGGCTCAAAACGCAGCCACTACAACAGTGGAAGGTGGGACGTGAGTTCCGTCGTCGCCTGAAGTATGCCTTGGATGAAGCTGGAATTGAGATGGGCTCTCCACAACCAGCCCTGTGGTTTCGCAGCTCGCTAGACTCGTCTCCAGATATGGATCGGCAGGTCCAGCGGCAACTGCAATTGAGCGGAGCAGAGCGCGATCGCCAATAATCGGCAAAAAGTTGGTGGGAAAATTGCCCCGTAAAAATCCGGATGAGCAAAAGCAGGGTTTGGAAGCAGGAAGGGAAGTGTAACAGCCCAGTCCAACTGACTTTCTGCCTAATTTTTCTAGTTGCGATCGCTCCTCACACTTCATGAACATTTTGTAGGCAGTTCCGTCATTCCACGTAGAACGCTGACCGAAGCAACATTTAGATCAACAGGAATAAAATCTGATGAAGACAACAGAGCGCTATAGCCTGATGTTCAAATTGGCCTGCGAAACTTTCAAATATTTCTTTCTTAGCTTGTTTACCTTTTCCATCTTTTGCATTGTGCTGGCGGGACTAGGAGCGAATTCTCTAGTAGCGGTTTTATTAACGGTGGTGGGTGGTTGGTTTTTGCGGGTAGCGGCGATCGCCTTGTGCTTTATGGCGAGTGCGATCATTTTTGAGTCGTTGCGCTTCTAGCCCCTACCTCAACCAAACCTTTTGCCAAAACCAAGATGAGACAATGTAAAGGAGCGATCGCAACGAATTGTCACCTATCTCAAGACAGTGTTAAGAGTGCCAAGCTTTTGGGGAAACTGGGGAGACAATAGCCCTAGCTGGACTTGGAGTTTGCTCGATCATGCGGCCAATTCGTACTTTCAATGTCTCTCCCTCCTTGCCTTCCCGCTTGGAACCTCTGCGGAAGTTGGCTTACAACATTCATTGGGATTGGAACTTTGAAACCAAGGATTTATTTCGCCGTTTAGACCGAGACCTCTGGGAATCGAGTCGCCATAACCCTGTACTCATGCTTGGCACCATTAGCCAGGAGCGCTTGCGTGAAGTCGCAGAAGACGAAGGGTTTCTAGCGCACATGGAGCGAGCCGCACGGCAACTGGATGGCTATGTCAGCGAACGGACCTGGTATCGCAAGCAAAAAGCCAAAGACCAACAAGCTTGCTACGCCTATTTCTCCGCCGAATTTGGCTTAGCCGACTGCCTACCTATCTATTCCGGTGGTTTGGGGGTGCTAGCGGGAGATCACCTCAAATCTGCCAGCGACCTGGGTTTGCCACTGGTAGCGGTAGGTTTGCTGTATCAAGAAGGCTATTTTGCCCAATACCTCAATGCTGACGGTTGGCAACAAGAGCGCTATCCCATCAACGACTTCTACAACATGCCACTGGAGCTAGAACGCAATCCAGACGGCTCGGAGTTGCGGATCTCTGTGGAGTATCCCGGTCGCACGGTCTACGCCAGAGTTTGGCGGGTACAGGTGGGTACGGTGCCGCTGTATCTGCTCGACACCAACATTGAACCCAACAGCCCCTACGACCATGACATCACCGATGAACTCTATGGTGGTGACATCGATATGCGAATTCATCAGGAGATGATGTTGGGGATTGGTGGTGTTCGCATGTTGGAAGCCTTAGGACTGAACCCCACCGTGTACCACATGAATGAGGGGCACTCGGCATTTCTGGCGCTAGAGCGAATTCGCAAGATGATCCAGGAAGATGGGCTGACCTTTGCTGAAGCCAGCCAAGTGGCGCAATCGACTCAAGTCTTTACCACCCACACGCCTGTTCCCGCAGGGATTGATTTGTTTCCGCCCGATAAGATCATGCATTACCTGGGGCGCTACGCCGAGATTTTTGGCTTCCCTAGAGAAGAGTTTCTTGCCTTGGGTCGGGAGAACACCGGAGATTTCTCTTCGCCTTTCAGCATGGCAATTCTGGCGATCAAGATGGCGACTTTTATCAATGGTGTGAGTCAGTTGCACGGAGAAGTCTCTCGCCAGATGTTCCAGAGCTTGTGGGCCAATTTCCCGTTGAATGAGCTGCCGATTACCTCCATCACCAATGGCGTGCATGCTCGCAGTTGTGTAGCCAAGTCTACTCAGGAATTATACGATCGCTACCTCGGCCCCAGTTGGTCGGATGCACCCCCAGACCATCCTTTGTGGGAACGGGTGGAATCGATTCCCGATGAAGAACTCTGGCGCAACCATGAGCGCTGCCGCTCTGAACTAGTGGTGTTTGTGCGCGATCGCCTACAAAAGAATGTCCGCGATCGCGGTGGCTCTCTCAGCGAGTTAGCCCAAGCGCAAGAAGTCCTCGATCCCACCGTTTTGACGATTGGCTTTGCTCGGCGCTTTGCCACTTATAAACGTGCCACGCTGTTCCTCCGCAATCTAGAGCGAATCAAAGAGATTTTACAGGGTGGCTCTAGGCATCGAGCCGTGCAATTTGTGATTGCAGGTAAAGCCCATCCCAAGGATATTCCTGGCAAAGAATTAATTCGGCAAATTGTTCACTTCATTCGCGAAGAAGGCATGAGCCGCCATGTGGTGTTCATCTCAGACTACGACATCCATGTAGCTCGGTTGATGGTGGCTGGTTGTGATGTCTGGCTCAACACACCTCGTCGTCCCCGTGAAGCTTCTGGCACCAGTGGCATGAAAGCCGCCATGAATGGTCTCCCAAACCTCAGCATCCTCGATGGCTGGTGGGATGAGGCTGATTATGTCAAAACAGGCTGGCCGATCGGACATGGGGAAGACTACGCCGACCCCAACTACCAAGATGATGTAGAAGCCAATGCCCTCTACGATCTGCTAGAGCAGCAAATTGTGCCGTTGTTCTACGATCGCGATGCCGATGGCTTGCCCCGTGGTTGGATTGCCAAGATGAAAAACGCCATTCATCTCAACTGTCCTCGGTTTAACACCGCTCGGATGGTGCGAGATTACGCGATGCGAGCCTACTTCCCAGCAAGCGATCGCCATCGGGCAATGGTGGAAAACCAATACGCCGCTGCCAAGGAGCTATCTCATTGGAAGGCGCATCTGTTTGAGCATTGGTACGACATGAAAATTGAGGATATTGATATCTCTCAACCTGCGGATATCCAGGTCAACCAAACCATTAGCGTCAAAGCTCGGTTGAATTTAGGAGCCTTAACGCCTGCGGATGTACAGGTAGAACTGTATCAAGGCGCAGTTAATGCGGAAGGTGAGATCGCCGATGGGGTAGCTGTCGTGATGGAATATCAGGGCCAAGACCCCAACCAGCACAGCATCTACACCGTTGATATTAGCTACACCAGCAGCGGCTTACAGGGCTTGTCTCTGCGAGTGCTGCCTAAAAACGAATATCTCAGCAGTCCTTATGAACCTGGGCTGATCCTCTGGGCAGAAGCGTAGAAGGAAGGATGAAGGTGGTTTGCCTTTTCATTCCTCATCCTTCATCCTTGGAACGACAATGTAGCCTGCTTCGCGATCGCCCAAAACTAGGTTTCGCTCTAGTCCCCAGTACCACCAGTGAGCTGCAACGTAGGCGCAAATTAGCGCATCAAGCTGATCTTCAACGGCTTTCAGGTCAGTTCCTTTGATAGGAATGTCGGGGATAGTTTGATGGGTAGAAGCAAGATTGAGGGCAGGTTCTAATTGGGGCAAATCTTGAACGATGTGCTGGCGCAGCTTCAGCAGTTCCAGTCTTCGTTCTGCAACTTTGCCCTTTTTATATTTCAGGATTTGATCCAACTCAAATAGATGGACGATCGCGGGATGGGGAAATACCTCAATTTGGTATCGTCCCTTCTGTTGGGTTGTCAAGATTGGGGCATGAACGAATCCTCGTGCTTCTAAGCTGAGGCCAAAAGCTACGGTCCGCTCGGCAAAGGGTAAACCTAAGTTGGCAGGATAGCAGCCTGCATGGTATCGACCAAAATGCTTGTGGGTGAGGCGATCGGGCAGTCGCATTCCCGTTTGGTTAGGAATGAGTGTCGGTGCATCCACAGCGACCATTGCAGCTGTCTCATCCGGTGCCCAATGGTCTACCCAAGCTAAAACATCAGCGATCGCTTCTAATCGCTCCAAATTCAACAAATGTAGTTTGTCTTCTCGCCATTCGAGACAGCAGAGTCCGCTAGGCTGCGATCGCCATCCCAAATCAACCCCTAAAAATTTCATCCTTCTATCTGTAAGGGAACACCACCTTGGGGCATGAAAGTAGCACCTTGACGAATGGGGCGCTCACTCACCAACGGCAGCTTCCAGTGCAAGAGCATTGTCGCCAACACTAATTTCATTTCATACTGAGCAGTCATTCCAATACAACGACAATTGTCATCCCCAAAGAGTAGACACTAAAACTGCTGGTCGGAATTTGCCAGGTTCAGGGTATAGTTCTGGGCGACGATGGTGAGATACGTCGAGATCGCAAGAGAGGCACCCAACTCTAACTCATAGCCCATGATGGTGATGGAGGCATTAGCAATCCGTAAAGAGGTTACAGTAAGTGTAGCTATATTTACAATCTTTACCTTGGCAGAGCGTCAGATGATACCAGGTGATCATATCTACTATTCTTGTGGATCTTACTCTCATCATGGGATCTACTGTGGAGATATTTCTTATAACAATAGGAACTACAAAAACGTTGTTATCCACTTTGAGGGTAAACATCGCAGGGGGCAAATTAGAGGAATAGACTACAACCAATTTG
>DATNPE010000528.1:0-7043 GCA_036703355.1 Allocoleopsis sp.
TCAACGTTATAAAGTTCCAGAGCTTCTGCCGCGATCGCCTGGGTAATGGTGCCTGCTGCTTTCACTTCCACATAATCTCGTACCCGTTTCAGCAGGCGATTGGCAATTCGGGGGGTGCCGCGAGAACGACGGGCGATCTCAGCCGCCCCTTCATCGGTAATATCGGTGCGGAGAATTAACCCAGTCCGTCGTACGATTTCCGTCAGTTCATCGAGTTCGTAGAAGCGCAGCCGTTGAATCAGACCAAAGCGATCGCGCAGTGGCGAAGTCAAGGCTCCGACTCGTGTAGTGGCTCCAATCAAAGTAAAAGCAGGGAGCGGAATACTGCGAGTCCGAGCACTTTGGCCTTTGCCCACCGTGACATCTAGCCGAAAATCTTCCATTGCTGGATACAGAATTTCTTCTGTCACCCTTGGCAATCGATGGATTTCATCTATAAATAGAATATCTCCGGGCTGCAAGTTAATCAGCAACCCCACAATGTCACGCGGTCGCTCTAGAGCAGGCGCACTCGTGATTTTGCAGCTTACGCCCATCTCTGAGGCCAAAATCAGAGACATGGTGGTTTTGCCTAAACCGGGTGGGCCATAGAGCAGCAGATGGTCTAGGGTTTCTTGGCGGGCTTTGGCGGCTTGAATCGCGATCGCCAAAACTTCTTTGAGATCTTTTTGGCCCACATACTCAGACAAGGACTGGGGCCGTAACCGTTCTTCCTGCTTACCCGCTTCTTCAGGGCAAGCTTCCGGTTGGACCAATGACTCCGGTGCGGCAGTGGAAAGCAAAGGACTACCGCTAACAGCAACCTGACGGGAACGGGGCTTAACTCCCGTTTGCCGATCCGGTTCCAATGGCTGTTGCTTAGAAGAGATAATTGCCATAGTTGAGTATCATCATACTCAGAGATTCGCTCAAAACAATGACATCTGTCTTTACAGTCCCAGAAGGAATGACCTTTGAGCAAGCGATCGCCCTGACTCAATCGCTGCTCGCTCATATGGAACAGGGTACCCTGCCCGCGCCAGAAGTAGAACGGGCGATCGCTGCTTTGGTTAGCACTGAAGCAGGTGCCCGTGGTTTTTTCGTGACTTATCTCACAGATTCTGGGTCTCTAGCGGACCATCCGGATGCCGCCGTTTTATCAGCGCTGCACTCAGCTCCAGAGATTGTGGCTGAGTTGCTGGTGAAAAACCTAGCGATGTCTTCGGCAATGGCGGTATTCCATCGCCGTCAGCGGGATGAGGCGACAGCCCAAGAGTCCGATAAAGTGCGATCGCGGACCCATCACTTAATCCAGCGCCTACAACTTCCCGCAGTTCAAACAAAAGGTCAAAACCTGCTAGAAAGCATTGCCTCTGGTCAAGGTTCCTATCAAAGCTTTCTAGATCGCTGGGGTTACGATACCGAGCAGCGTCAAGTGATTCAGCAAGCCCTACAGCAAGCCTTGGCTTAGTGCCAGTTCTCAGCTTCTACTCAGATTGTAGAACTACGCTAAATGCCTAAGAGGCATAATTTTGGTCTTGCTTATGATTGACAGCCAAGTTGATGGCCTCAGCCTCAACTTTATACGCAGCAAGTTTCACTCCAAAACATTTAGATGCACTTAAGACAGAATTTGAATAAAATCTTAACTTAAGGTATGTTAGCGGGACCACAGATTAAGGCTACAAGGATCAAGACCAAGCTATCTGAACCTGCGCTTTAACCAAGCAACAGGAACTCAGATGTTTGATCTGCCTTCATAAGTAAAAGTAAATTACAGAACAGTCTTGATGTAACACAGATTGCTCTGTAGTAGGGGAAATCAACAGTCCGAGAGCGTTGAGCAAAGTTCGGTGTGTAGGCAGTGGGTGAGGACGTGAAAATTGCTAAGACCAATGAAAGGAGTCGCTCGACGAGTTAACAGCCTAACTCGTTGGCTACCAATCAATTCTCGATGGTGGGCCAAGCTAGATCTGCTGAAAGTGTTGGTGCAGCGAGATTTAGAGGCTCGCTACAAAGGTTCTATTTTGGGGAATTTATGGCCGTTGCTGAATCAAATTTCCCAGTTGCTAATTTATACCTATGTCTTCTCGGTAGTGCTCAAAGTAAAGTTGAGCCTCCAAGGGTTGCCTGATAATAATTTAACCTTTGGACTTTGGTTGTTCGCGGGGCTGCTACCTTGGATTCCGTTCTCGACTGGGGTTGCTCAAGCAGCGGGTTCAGTGATTACCCAACCAAATCTGGTCAAAAAGGTCGTCTTTCCGCTAGCCTTGTTGCCCTTGGTACCCGTTCTATCTCTTTTTTTGGAAAGCACCTTGGGACTGATGGCCTTAATCTTGCTTGTTGCCATCACCTCTCAAACAATACATAGCACGTTGTGGCTACTGCCACTGTTGTGGATACCTCAGTTGCTACTAACGGCTGGACTCGGATATCTGTTCGCCGGATTCACAGTTTTTTTGCGAGACATCCCTCAAACATTAGCGGTGATTCTGAATCTTTGGTTCTACGTGACCCCAATCATTTACCCAGCCTCTGCCATTCCTGAACAGTGGCGAGCTTGGGTGTTTTGGTTAAATCCCTTCACAGCGATCGTAGAAGTTTACCGAGATTTGGTTCTAGTGGGAGAAGTTCAGCATTGGGGCGAGTGGGGCACAGCCTCACTGATATCTGTGCTGGTTTTTTCTGGAGGTCTCTGGTGTTATCAACGACTCCGTTCAGCTTTTGCAGATGTTCTCTGAGCCTACTCAGCTTGACGGCACTGCCAAAAATTTAAGTCCTAAACGTAAGCCCCTTTGTAGCTTTTGCAGCAACCATCACGATGAATGAAATCGCCATTTCAGTCAAGAATGTTTCAAAATGCTTCAAGAAATATCCGCATCCGGTAGCGCGACTGCAAGAGATTCTTCTACCGGGTAAGAGCCGAGCTCAAGAGTTTTGGGCTTTACAGGATATCAGCTTTGAAATTCCTAAAGGGGAAACTTTAGGCGTGATTGGACGGAATGGTTCTGGCAAAAGTACCCTTCTTCAGATTATTGCGGGGACTCTTGCACCCACTACGGGCTCTGTGCAAGTCAATGGCCGCATCTCAGCACTACTAGAGCTTGGCAGTGGCTTTAATCCGGAGTTTACAGGACGGCAAAATGTCTTCTTTAATGGACGGCTTTTGGGTCTGAGTCAGCAGGAAATCGAAGATAGATTTGACGAAATCGCTGGATTTGCAGATATTGGCGAATTTATTGATCAGCCTGTCAAAACATACTCTAGCGGTATGTTTGTCCGTTTGGCATTTGCAGTGGCGGTCAATGTTGATCCTGATGTCTTGATTGTGGATGAAGCGCTGGCTGTGGGAGATGTAGTCTTTCAACATCGCTGTATCAGACGGATGAGAGCCTTAATGGATTCAGGAATTACAACGCTGTTTGTTTCCCACGATTCCAGTGCGATCAAAACTTTGTGTAGCTCGGCCATTATGATTCACGATGGCAAGATGCACACTTCTGGCTCTCCCAATCAAGTCATTATTGACTACATGAAGTTGGTGACTGAATTAGAGCTAAATTCATTTCAAGGCAAGTCTGGGGCAGAGTTAGAAGCACCAGCACCAGAACCAACTGAAGCGGTTGATCCAGAAACTTTGTCGTCACCAGTAGAATCTGTCGCTGAATCCGCTGCTTCGCTTGAGACTGCGATCGAACTCGTAGATGCAACCCAGAAAAAATTAGCTCGTCGAGGTAATCGTAAAGCTTTAATCGAGGAAGTTAAGTTACTCGATCGCTTTGAAGAGTATATCGGTGAAGTTCCTATCTTCGGCTTTAACGAAGAAGTGACCTTGGTAGTGAATTTGAAGGTATACGAACCACTTCAAGGATGCATCGTTGGCTTTTTCGTCTGTGACAAAAATGGCAATGAAATTATTGGTAGCAATACCTTTGAAGAGGACTTGCCAATTGGCAAACTAGAGCCAGGAGAGGAATTGCAAATTAAGTTTCGCTTTAAACTCCCGCTCAGAACAGGCTCTTATAGTTTAACGGTAGCAGGTTCAGAAAATTACTCATCTATCACCTTTGATTGGATTGATAATGCGATGGTTTTTCAGGTGCTGCCACCCAACACAGGCAAGCAAATTTATGCTTTGGTAGACCAACCGATGTCTGTCAGTGTTGCTCAGAAAAAGCTGCCTGTGGCTGCATCATAAATCATATTTAAAGAATAAAGGTGATTGTTTCTATGGATAGTGGTTGGAGTAAAGATTACCCCTTGATGCAAGGGATAACCGAGGAGGCTTTAGACGAAAATAACAGCCACAGAAAAATGTTGCAATTAATTGGCAACAATAAGGAAGTCCTAGATTTTGGCTGTGCCACAGGTTACTTAGCTCATTTTCTGAAAGGCAGGGGTTGTCGAGTCGTAGGGCTTGAAGTCAATGCAGAAGCAGCTAAGGTAGCTGAACAATATTGCGAACAAGTTATTGTTGCTGATTTAGATTTAATCTCTTTAGCTGAAGTCTTTCCAGATAAAAAGTTTGATGTGGCTGTGTTTGGAGATGTTTTAGAGCATCTTCGAGACCCTTGGGAGCTGCTGAAAGCGACTGTCAATTTACTCAAGCCTGATGGCTACATAGTCGCTTCAATTCCTAATATTGCTCATGGAGCGATTCGACTAGCCCTGCTCAAAGGAAAATTTGAATATGCTCATCTCGGCATCTTGGATGATACTCATCTGAGATTTTTTACTCGTGAGACAGTTGAAAGATTATTTGAAGATACAGGATACTTTATCGACTGTCTTGAGCGTACAAAACTCTCTGTCTTCGCTCCTTCTCCTCTCATCCCTTGTGTTGACAAGCATGAGTTTGATGAAAACACGCTAAAGCTGGTTGAGCAAGCAGAAGAATCGGATACATTGCAGTTTGTTTTGAAAGCGTTTCCGCTTTCTTTGGAAGGTAAGAATTCGGCTTTAACACAAAGATGTTCTAAGTTGACGGAACAGTTGCAGCAATCAAACCTTCAGTTGCAACAGTTGCACATCGACCTGGAACACACACAAGCGAATCTTCACCATACCTATGGAGAATGGGAGAAGTCGCAAGCCCAACTGCGGGAAGCCTATGCGGATCGAGAGCAATTACAGGCGCAACTTCAGCAAGCTCAAGCGGAATGGGAGACATCGCAAGCGAATCTTCACCATACCTATGGAGAATGGGAGAAGTCGCAAGCCCAACTGCGTGAAACCCATGCCGAGAAGGAGCAATTGCAAGCTCAACTTCAGCAAATCCAGGCCGAATGGGAGCAATTGCAAGCTCAACTTCAGCAAACTCAAGCAGAATTAGTGCAGTTGCAGGAAAAACAAGCCGCTTATACTGAGCTAGAGCAGTCGCAGGCACAGCTTGAAACTGAGCTGCAAGAAGCTCAGGCAGAACTCTTGCGATCGCAAGCCCAAAGCCGAGACGCCGAAGCAGAACAACAGCGATCGCAGGCCCAGTTCCAGCAATTAGAAGCGAGTTTCGAGCAATTACAGTCTCAGTTGCAACAAACTTATGGCCGCTTGGAGTACTCCCAAACGGTGATCGCAGCGATGCAAACCAGTAAGTTCTGGAAGCTGCGGACCAAGTGGATGAATCTGAAGCAAGGATTGCGCTTGGAACCTTCTGAAGAGTTTAAGTTTGCGATCGAGAACTTGCCAGGATTGAACTTGAGTGCCCCCGCACAGCCCGCCCATACAGGAGTTGTGCCCCTTGAGTTAGAGCGGCACAAGCAGACAGTTACGACGACCTACAAAAATGTTCTCAAGAGCTTTTTAGCTTCAGGAGCCAAACTAGAGCTGCCTACCAGCTCAACACCATTGGTGACAGTCATTCTGGTGCTTTACAACAGAGCTGAGCTAACGTTTCAATGCTTACGCTCCCTGGCTGAGAACTTCTACAACTCTTTTGAGGTGGTCATTGTTGACAATGCCTCTTCTGATGAAACGAGTTTGCTGCTCGATCGCATCCAAGGGGCCAAAATCATTCGCAATCATGAAAACCACCACTTTTTATTAGCGAGTAATCAAGCCGCGAATGTTGCTCAAGGAAAATACATTCTGTTCCTGAACAACGATGCTCAAGTGCTGCCTGGAAGCATTGCTGCGGCTGTCAGAACCATTGAGAGTGCAGATGATATTGGGGCAGTTGGTGGTAAGATTTTGCTGCTGGATGGCAGTCTGCAAGAAGCTGGCAGCATTATTTGGCAAGATGGCTCTTGCTTAGGCTATGGCCGAGGAGACTCTCCGTTTGCACCGGAGTACATGTTTGTGCGCGATGTCGATTACTGCTCCGGCGCATTTCTCCTCACTAGCCGCGAACTCTTTTTACAAATGGGCGGCTTCGATGAAGATTACAAGCCTGCCTACTACGAAGAAGCTGATTACTGTTTGCGCCTCTGGCGTTCGGGCAAACGAGTCGTTTACGACCCCGATGCGGTGATCTTGCACTTCGAGTTTGCTAGCTCAAAATCCAGTGATGCTGCTCTGCAATTACAGGCAAAAAATCGAGAGATTTTTGTTAATAACCATCGCGATCGCCTACAAAGCCACTATGCCCCAGATCCAGCAAATATCCTTTTCGCCCGTACGGCAGCTACTAAACAGCCTCGCGTCCTTTTTATTGATGACCGAGTCCCCCACGCCTTCCTCGGTGCGGGTTATCCCAGAGCCAGAGAAATCCTTCTATCTCTCCTGGAGCTGGGCTATGCAGTCACATTCTACCCGCTCAACGATCTAATTGATGAGGGAGATTGGGATGCTGTGTATCGCGACATCCCGAAAGCGGTCGAGATCATGACCGAGCACGGCAGACCAAAGTTGGCAGAATTTTTGCAGAAACGGGCTGGCTACTATGAAGCCATCATTATTAGCCGTCCCCACAATATGCAGATCTTCCAGCCTGTCTTTACTGGTCGGGCGGATTTGTTCAGCAATACTAAAGTGATTTATGACGCAGAAGCTCTCTTCTCCATGCGAGAAGTGGCTTACCGCAGATTGAATGGTCAGGAAGTTTCGGAAGCTGAGATCGAGGCTTTGAT